>NZ_JBSGZP010000508.1:0-5500 GCF_053611065.1 Streptomyces sp. NPDC054840 | reverse complement strand
CGGTGAAGCCGAGGCGTGAGGCCCGCTCCGCCGAGCCTGGTACGGCCGCGTCGGCCAGGTCGAGCTGGGCGATCACGTGGTCGCGGAGGTGGGCGGCCTCGGCCAGCGTCTTCATGCCGCGACCGTGCTCCGCAAGGCCCGGGATGTCGAAGGTGCGGGTGACGCTCCCCGGCGCGAGCACCAGGTGGTCGTACGGCTGGTCCACCAACTCCCCGGTGATCTTCCGGATGACGCAGACCTTGGCCCGGGTGTCGACGCCCACGGCCCCGCCGGGCACGATCCGGGTCCGGTGGCGGCGGCTGCGGCGCAGCGACACCGCCACGGACTGGGGGGTGAGCACTCCGGAGGCCACCTGCGGCAGGAGGGGCAGGTAGAGCTGGTAGGAGAACGGAGTGACCAGCAGGATCTCCGCCTCCCCGGGTGACAGTGTCCGCTCCAGGCGGCGTACGCAGGAGACGCCGGCGAAGCCCGCGCCGACGACCACGATCCTCGGTCGTGCCATGGTGTCCGTCCCTTCTCAGGTGTACGGGTCTCCCGCACGCCTTCCCCGGCAGGCCGTTCCATGCACGCGGACAGCGCCTCGCATTCACGGTGTCCCCCGCCTCACTTCCCGGCGTCCATCCCCTGCCCGGGGGCATGCCGGCACCGCGGGAGTGGGTGCGGTGGGGCAATGACCAGGGGCTGGGGCAGGCCCCCGTCAGTTGCCGCCAGGGTCTGGCAGCCGCCGGAGCTCGAGCAGGGCCACCGCGATCTTCACTGCGGTGGAAATCGTGAGGGCTTGGAGGAACGGCATACCCGTCAGCCACAGGGCCACCATCATGACCGTGAGTACCAAGAACGCCGGGAGCAGGTTGGTCCGCCTGATCGCGGTCCGGAGGTGTCCGGCTCGGCTCCGATACTGATCGACCGTAGCGATCGGGCGTGCGGCGACGCCCTCCTCCTTGGCATGCGGCATGGGCTGCTGGCCTTTCCTCGTGTGCTGGTCTGCGGAAACGAGCCTCCGGTCCGCCAGGGCGGACTGCCACTGCTGCCACCCGCCCCGCCGCCATCCGACGTACAGGTTCACCTCACCGGCCCAGGTCCGCGACGCCCCGCCCTCCGCGGTTCCGGAGCGGCTGTCGACCGACGCACACGCCCCCCGCCCCGGCATGGACCACCACCGGGTGCAGGCGCACTCCCCCGGGACCGGGAGCCGGTGCGAGCCGAGTAGCCTTGGGGGTCATGATCGTGAATCAGTGCCGTGCGGCGACGAAGAAGGGCGAGCGGTGCCAGGTCGAGGCGCGACCGTCGGGCTTGTGCCACGTGCATGATCCGGTGGTTCGGTGCCGGGTACTGAACGCCAAGGGCAAGCCGTGCGTGATCTCGACGGGTGGCGGTCCGTGCGAGCGGCACGAGGGACAGCAACAGGCCTCCGTCGAGGCGGCCCTGGACCTCGTCAGGTTCTACGAGCCGACCGGAGCCGGATCCCTCTTCGCCGTCGAGGAGCCCGCGGTCGAGGAGTCCGAGGAGTACACCTCACCTCCCGGGACCGGGACCGGAAGCGCAACCGGGAGCGCGACCGCGACCGCCGGAGAGCTGGGTCCGACACCGTTGTCGCAGGCGTTCGTGGCCCGCACCATCAACCTCGGCTGAGTGCGCAGCTCCTGCTCGGGAGGTCGGGCCTTCCCCACCGTGATCCCCCGCGTGATGCCGTGAGACGGCCGGCGCGGTGGGACTGGGAGCTGATGCCCCTGGAGGGCGTCGGACCGCTGTGGTTCGGCATGCCTTTCGCGGAAGTCGCCTCAGCGCTCCCGGACATGACCGCGCTACGTCGGTTCCAGGCCGACCCCTCGTCTCGGGGGACGCTCGGCGTGGAGTTCGGAACAGGCCGTGCAAAGCCTGCCGTCTACGCCTACTTCGCCGACGGCCGGTTGTTCTGCGTCGCGGCCGACGCGGCCCACGGACCCCGGATCGCGCTCTGGGGACGGCAGTTGACCGGCTGCGTCCCGGCCGACCTGGAAAGGTTCCTGGGGCACGCTCACACCTGTGAGGTGGCCGATGTGTCCTACGGTCCGCGGGGGAACCCCGGAGCCGACGGGCTCGGACTGGTGGTGCGGCTGCAGGAGGTCGCCGGCAGCGTGGTGACCCGGCCGGTCATGGTGGGCCGGGCCTGGGCCGACCGGTGCACCGACGACTGGGAAGGCGCGATCCCGGAGTGCGAATGGGTGGGCCGCCTGTGGCCCCGGGCAGGTGCATCGGGATCCTGGCCCCCGCCCGGCCACGTGACGCACTGGGGCAGCTGGCAACCCCCCTTCTGACAGGGGAGGTTCGGCGGTCGCCGTGAGGAGGCGGCGCGGTCCGCGGACGAGCAGGGCGGCGGTCGTCAGCAGGGCGGCGGTTGCCCGTGGGCACGCGCGCCGAGAGCCGCGACGGCGGCGACCATGCGGTCCCAGAACGGGCCGGTCTCCAAGGCTGTGGCCACGCGCGCGTTCACCGGGCGGCCCGTGGAGCGGTGCAGGTCCACCACCGTGGCGCCGCGCGTGTACCGGCCGTGCAACTCCACGGAGACCTGGGCGTCCACGCAGTGCACCAGCCCGGGATCGATGACCCGGGCCACCGCCACCGGGTCGTGCAGCGGCGGGCTGGAGAACCCCCACAACGTGCGGTACGTGGATGCGAAATAGGTCAGCAGGTCCGCGCAGGTCTGTCCCAGGGGCGTCCCCAGGGCCACGAAGCGGGCGACCACCTCGTGGGTGGCCAGTGCCTGGTGCGTGACGTTGAGCCCGCACATGGTGACCGGCACTCCCGAGCGGAAGACGATGTCCGCGGCCTCCGGGTCGGTGAGGATGTTGAACTCAGCGGCCGGGGTCCGGTTTCCCCGCTCCGTCGAACCGCCCATCAGGACGATCTCGCGGATGCGGGAGGCGTCCTGCGGGTACCGCATCAGCAGGAGGGCGATGTTGGTCAGCGGCGCGGTCGGAACGAGGGTGACCGGCTCGGGGTGCTCGGCCAGCAGCCGGTGGATGAGGTCCACGGCATGCTCCGCAACGACATCCACCGTGGGGGCCGGGAACATCGGCCCGTCCAGTCCGCTGACCCCGTGCACGTCGGCGGCCACGCCGAGCGGCTGGACGAGCGGCCGGTCGCAACCTGCCGCGACGGGGACGTCCGTGATCCCGGCGACCGTGCAGACCCGACGGGCGTTGAGGGTGGTCTTGTCGAGGGTCTGGTTGCCCGCGACCGTGGTGATGGCGAGCAGGTCCACCGCCGGGTCCGCGGCGGCCAGCATGATCGCGAGGGCGTCGTCATGGCCGGGATCGCAGTCGATGATGATCGGGACGGGCACGTCACTCCTGGCGCTGCGGGGGCGTGGAGCTCCAGTCTGCCTCCGGGCAGGTGCCCCGACCACACCGCCTCGCCGCCGGGCCGCGAGGGCACCGTGCCGAGCCCCCCGGCGAGCTCGTGGAGCGGCGCCTTCCTGTGACGGGCAGGGCACGCCACGGGGGGCCGAGGCGACGGGGCCACCCCGCTGTGGCTCGCGGTGGCCGGGCCTGCTGCCGCGGTGGCCCCATCAGGGCGGATGGGCGACAGGTGCGCAAGCGTCTTCAGGGCCGCGGCGTCCCGGGCCGGATCGAGGAACGAGAAGGGGCCGCCACCTCGCCCGGGAGGTAGCGGCCCTCACTCTGTTCACCCTTGCGACGGTGCAGCCCGCGAGTTCGCGGGGGTGCGGAGGCGCGGACGGTGCCATCGGGACAGCCGGTGTCGGGAGCCGACGGGACCTACTCTCGCGGACGTTCGTCCACAGAGACCGGTGCGAAGGTGGAGTCCGGCGTACGGTCGAACGACCGGCCGAGCCTCACCTGGCGGGGCCGGTCCTCCTCGACGTCTGACCCGAACGGGAGCCCGCCGATGCGCCTCTACGCACAGACTCCAGCACGTCGGAACCGCCAGATCCTCGCGGACCTGATCGCCGTGGGCCTCATGGCCGCCGCCGTGTGGTTCGCCCTCACCGTCCACGAAGCCATCATGCTGCTGGCCGAGCCCGGCCGGAGGGTCGAAAGTTCGGGTGACAGCCTCGCCACCGAGCTCGGCAACGCCGGCGACGCGGCCTCGAACGTGCCGTTCGTCGGCGATCTCCTGAAGAAGCCGCTGCAGTCCGCTGCCGACGCCAGTACCGGGATCGCCGACGCCGGACAATCGCTCCAGGACGCCGTCAGCCAGGTAGCCACCCTGACCACACTGGCTCTGATCGTCGGCCCGGTGGCCGTCGTACTGCTGCTGTGGCTCCCTGCCCGCCTGCTCTGGATCCGGCGCAGCGTGATCATGCTGCGCCTCCTCGACGCGCCGGGAGGTGCCGACCTGCTCGCCCTGCGGGCCCTGACCGGCCGGCTGGGCGACCTCGCCGCGCTCCCCGCGCCCGAGGGCGGTCTCGCCGACGCTTGGCGGCGCGGGGACCGGCAGGTCATCGCCGATCTCTCCGAGGTCGCCCTCAGGCGGGCCGGCTTGCGGCCCTGACGGGCGGAGGAGCAGGCCCACGGTCGCGGGGGCGTCCCGTGAGGGAGTGGAGGCGGCGGTGTTCGAGGGCCGCGGCGAGGAGGTAGGCACCGCCGCCCGCGACAGCGAGGGCCCAGTAGAGGCCGGGGGTGGCGAGCCAGAGTGCCGCGGTGGAGGTCAGGGCGAGCCAGCTGCCGAGGCCGTAGTGCAGCAGGTTACGGCGTACTGCGCCTTCGGCGAGGTAGAGCAGGCCGACGATCAGGCCGGAGCCTGCGGGCCAGAGGACGGACTGGAGCTCCGGCTGTTCGAGTACGGACGTGAGGCCGGTGATGGCGAGGAACAGGGCGGCGAAGGCGGCGATCCAGGCGGCGCCGAGCAGCCGGGCGGACAGGATCTCCGGCGGGGTGGCCCCGAGCTGGGCCCGCAGGGCGGCCATGGTGGTCAGCACGATGCCGATCACGAGCCCGGCGCCGAGGAGCGTCATGGGCAGCCAGCCGGGCAGGGCGAGCAAGGGGGCGGGGCCGTGGCCGGCTGCGGCGGCGCCGTGGCCGAGTACGTAGGCGAGCCCGAAGCTGAGGTAGGCCGCACGGTTGTCGACCTCGCCGGAACGAATCTTCGGCAGCGCCTCGTTCACGGTCGAGGTGGCCGGCATCACGGTGACCTGCGCTGCGGCCAGGGCCGCGAGTGCGGCCCTCTGGCTGGGTGGGGCGGCGGGCGCGCCCTTCGTGCGTTCAAGGTTCATGGCGCACAGACTCGACGCGGACGGTGTCCACTTTCCATGCCCGGCAGGGGCGATGACGGTCCAGTCCTGTCCGTCCCTGTCCACTCGGCCACGCGTCACCGCAACCGCGCGGGTGGAGTCGGCGGCCGGTGCTACGGCGGGGCGGGCATGCCCCGTGCCCCGCCGTAGCTTCGGTCGCTCAGCCGACTCGCTCGATGCGCGCCCGGCGGATCAGGTTCTTGCCGGGCTCCCGCACCGTGTCGAAAGCCGCGTTGTTCAGCAGCACACAACTACCCGACGGACCAT
>NZ_JBSGZP010000507.1:0-5505 GCF_053611065.1 Streptomyces sp. NPDC054840 | reverse complement strand
GTCCGCGAGGCCCCGTACGGGGTCGGCGACGCCGGCGGTCACCCCGCGGGCCGTGGCCGCGGAGGTGGCGCCGGCCCCGGCGCTCCCGCCCGTGCCCGTCCCGCCCGCCCCCTTCCCGCCCGCGCCTTGCCCGCCCGTGCCTTTCCCACCCGTTCCCGTCGCCTCCGCCGCGCGTGGCAGCAGCCGGGCCGCCGCCGCCAGGGCCGGAGCCAGCGCGTCCGTCGAGCGCAGCCGGAGCAGTACCGCCAGAGCCGGCTCGCCGGAGGGTTCCGGCCGGGGTCCCGCTCCCGCACCGGGCCCGGCGCCGCCAGGTTCGCCCCCGCCTGACCGCGGTACGACGCACACCGCCGCCGCACCCGGTACCGACGCCGGAGCCTCCCCCGGCCACGGCGTCACGCAGACCGCCGCGTGCAGGCCGTCCCCGCCGGTGCCGAGGGCGGCCCGCAGCGCGGCCACCGCCATGTCCTGCTGCCAGCCCCGGCCGGCCGTGAGCACCGCCAGGAACTCCCGCGACAGGTCGGCTCCGGCCTTCGCCTCCTCGGCGAGCAGCACCCCGATGCGCTGGGCCACCTCCATTGCGGCGTCCAGAGCCGCCGGCCCGGGCCCGGGCTTGCCGGGCTCCTGGTCGAGCAGCCACACGTAGCCCTGCACGATGCCCCGGTACCGCACCGGCAGGCAGATCCGCCCCCGGAACACCCCGGCGTCGGGCGTCGCCGGGATCCGGACGGGCTCGGTGGCACGGGCGATGCCGAAGGCCTCGAACCAGGACCGGACGTCCGCCGTGGACTGCCGGGTCAGGATCGATCGGGTCCGGACCGGGTCCATGGCGAGATCGTCATCGCTGTCGTGGGCGCCGAAGGCGATCAGGCGGAAGTCTCGGTTCTCCAGGGTCGCCGGGGCGCCGAGCAGCGCGGAGATCTCGTCCACCAGGTCCTGGTAATCGCCCTTCACGGGGCCATTCTCCCACCCCGGCGCGGCCCCTTCAGACAGATGTATGAGATCCGGGACACGGATGCGTGACAGCTGTCGATGGCAGAGGATCGAAGCGATCCTTAGGTTTCACGGTGGTTTCACTTGCGCTTTTCTTCTGCCACCCGCTGGAGGTGCCCCGTGCTGGGTCCCGTGATCCTCGCCGCTTCGCGCAGCGACAAGATGCGTCGTATCGTCTCCGCCGCCCCGGTGACCAAGCCCGTGGTGAATCGGTTCATCCCCGGCGAGACCGTCGATCAGGTCATCCCGATCGTCGAGGAGCTCACGCGGGCCGGTCTGGAGGTCACCCTCGACGTCGTCGGCGAGGACATCACGGAGGTGGCGCAGTCCCATGCCGCCCGGGACGCGTACCTCCAGCTCATCGATCGCCTCGCGGAGCTCGGTCTCGGCGAGAAGGCCGAGATGTCCGTCAAGCTGTCGATGTTCGGCCAGGCCCTGGAGGGCGGCCACGAGCTCGCCCTCGCCAACGTCCGCCCGGTCGTCGAGGCCGCCGCCGCCATCGGCACCACCGTGACGCTGGACGCCGAGGACCACACCACCCTCGACTCGATGTTCGCCATCCACGAGGAGCTGCGCCGGGATTTCCCGCAGACCGGCTGCGTGATCCAGGCGTACCTCTTCCGCACGGAGGCCGACGCCCGCCGCCTGGCCGCCGCCGGCAGCCGCGTCCGCATCGTGAAGGGCGCCTACAAGGAGCCCGCCGAGGTCGCGTACCTCGACAAGGCGCAGATCGACAAGGCGTACGTCCGGATCCTGAAGATCCTCATGGACGGCGAGGGCTACCCGATGATCGGGTCCCACGACCCCCGCCTCATCGCCATCGGCCAGGAGCTCGCCCGAAAGGCCGGGCGCAAGCTGGACGAGTACGAGTTCCAGATGCTGTACGGCATCCGCAGCGAGGAGCACCTGCGGCTGGCCGCCGAGGGCCACCGGATGCGCGTCTACACCGCGTACGGGACGGACTGGTACGGCTACTTCATGCGCCGCCTCGCGGAGAAGCCGGCCAACCTGCTCTTCTTCGTCCGCTCGATGATCACCAAGAACTAGGCACCCCACTAGCTCAAGGAGTTACCAGCCCCATGGATGCTGTGACCCAGGTCCCCGCGCCGGTCAACGAGCCGGTCCACTCGTATGCCCCCGGCACCCCGGAGCGCACGCGGCTCGAAGCGCAGCTCAAGCAGCTGTCGGAGAACCCGATCGACCTCCCGATGACGATCAACGGCGTCAAGCGGATGGGCGGCGGTGAGCGCTTCGACGTGGTCCAGCCGCACGACCACAAGTCGGTGCTCGGCACCTACGCCAACGCCACCGAGGCCGACGCGCAGGAGGCCATCGACGCCGCCCTCGCCGCCGCCCCGGCCTGGCGCTCGATGTCCTTCGACGACCGCGCCGCGATCATCCTGCGCGCCGCCGAGCTGCTGTCCGGCCCGTGGCGCGAGAAGCTCGCCGCCTCCACCATGCTGGGCCAGTCGAAGACCGTCCAGCAGGCCGAGATCGACACCCCGTGCGAGCTCGTCGACTTCTGGCGCTTCAACGTCCACTTCGCCCGCCAGATCCTGGCCGAGCAGCCGGTCGCGAACTCCGCCGGCGTGTGGAACCGCAGCGACCACCGCCCGCTCGAAGGCTTCGTCTACGCGATCACGCCGTTCAACTTCACGGCCATCGCGGGCAACCTGCCGACGGCTCCCGCCCTCATGGGCAACGTGGTCCTGTGGAAGCCGTCCCCGACGCAGACCCACTCCGCGATCCTCCTCATGGAGCTCCTGGAGGAGGCCGGCCTGCCCAAGGGCGTCATCAACCTGGTGACCGGCGACGGCATCGCGGTGTCGGAGGTGGCGCTGAACCACCCCGAGCTGGCCGGCATCCACTTCACCGGCTCGACCAAGACCTTCCAGTACCTGTGGAAGACGGTCGGCACCAACATCGAGAAGTACAAGTCCTACCCGCGCCTGGTCGGCGAGACCGGCGGCAAGGACTTCGTCGTCGCGCACCCGTCCGCGGACCGTGCCGTCCTGAAGACCGCCCTGACCCGCGGTTCCTTCGAGTTCCAGGGCCAGAAGTGCTCGGCGTCCTCGCGCGCCTACGTCCCGGCCTCGATCTGGAACGACGGCTTCAAGGAGGCCTTCGCGGCCGAGGTCGACGGCATCACCATGGGTGACGTCCGCGATCTGACCAACTTCATCGGCGCCGTCATCGACGCGCGTTCCTTCGCGAAGAACAAGGCCGCGATCGACCGTGCGATCGCCGACCCGACGTGCGAGATCATCGCCGGTGGCACGTACGACGACGCGGAGGGCTACTTCGTCCGTCCGACCGTCATCGCGTGCACCGACCCGGAGAACGAGGTCTTCACGACCGAGTACTTCGGCCCGATCCTCGCCGTGCACGTCTACGAGGACACCGACTTCGACGCGATGCTCGCCCAGATGGAGTCCGTCTCGGCGTACGCCCTGACCGGCTCGATCATCGCCGCCGACCGCTACGCGGCCGCGGACGCGATGGAGAAGCTCCGCTTCGCGGCGGGCAATTTCTACATCAACGACAAGTCCACCGGCGCCGTCGTCGGCCAGCAGCCCTTCGGTGGTGGCCGCGCCTCGGGTACGAACGACAAGGCGGGCGCCGCGAGCAACCTGCAGCGCTGGACCTCGACCCGCTCCATCAAGGAGACGCTGGTCGCGCCGACCGACTTCGCGTACCCCCACATGGGCTGATCGGGCCCTGCCGAACCTCCGCCCCCGCTCCGGTACCCCCAAGTCCGGAGCGGGGGCGGTTTCCATTTCCCCCACCGACAACTCCTGATGGTCTGCAGGCAGTTGTCGCGCCCGGCGACCACCGGGTGCGGATCGGGACGCGGCTCGCCGAGGCGCCGGGGGGCGAGGTCGTCAGACCTCGACCATGACCTGGTCCAGGGACTTGCGCAGGAGGTCGGGGACCTCGCAGTCGTCCGCCGGGTAGCCCACCGGGATGACGGCGAAGGCCTTCTCGTTCTCCGGGCGCTCCAGGACGTGGCTGAGGAAGCGCATGGGGCTGGGGGTGTGGATCAGCGCCGCCAGGCCGGACAGGTGGAGGGCGGACAGGAGCATTCCGACCGCGATGCCGACCGACTCGTCGACGTAGTAGTGCTTGCGCTTCGTGCCGTCCGGGCCGAGCCAGTAGCGCTGCTGGAAGACCACGATCAGCGCCGGGGCGTTCGTGAGGTGCGTCTTCACGGCGTCCGTGCCGATGGGACGCAGGGCGGCGAGCCATGCGTCGCCCAGCCGGCCGTCGTAGGACAGCTGCTCCTCCTGCTCGGCGGCCGCGCGGATCTGCTGCCGGACGGCCGGGTCCTTGACCAGGACGAAGGTCCACGGCTGCTGGTGCGCCCCGGAAGGGGCGGTCGCGGCGCAGGCGATGGCGTCCCGGACCACCTGCTCGGGCACCGGGTCGGGGGAGAAGTGGCGTACGGTCCGCCGCTCGTCCATCCGGGCGCGCAACCCGGCGGCACGCGCGAGGGATTCCTGCTCCGGCATCCGCTCGGGACGGTAGGCGACCGGGCGGTAGGGATCACCGTGGACGGGCGTCCACCGCATGGTCTCAGGAGCGGTCCCGGAGGCGGTCTCGGGTGTGGTCTCAGGCGACATGGGGCAGATCTTCACGCCGCCGTGCGGCCCGCCGCCAGGGCCGTACGCGGATCTCCCACCCGATATGCGGTGACTCAGGACGATTTCGGAGGCGCCGATCACCGGCCGATTCCTCGTACGGAACACGTTCCTCCACCGGCGTGACCTGGCACCCGGCGGACCCCGCTCGGGCGACCGCCCGCGGGTACCGGCGCGGGTGGACCACCCCGCCCCCACCGGCCGTACGTACCTTCGGCGGACTGGGCGGCGAGGGCGCCGCCACGGTGGACCACCGGGCCCGCCCCGACCCGCCGACCGGGTGCGCGCCCGCCGGGAATGCCCACGTGAGACGACGGACGGCCCGGCCCGGCAGCACTCCGGGTTTCGAACCCCCGGCGGTTTCCGGCCTTTCCCCGCCCTCCCGGGGCCGCCGGCGCGCGTTGGTACGGTCGCCCGATGGAGAACCTCGCACGGCACACGGCGGAGCTGACCGGCACGGAGCTGCGCGAGATCCGGACCCTGCTCGACGGAGCCTTCGACGGTGACTTCGCCGACGAGGACTTCGAGCACGCCCTCGGCGGGATGCACGCGCTGGTCCGGGACGCCGGCGGCGACCTCGTCGCGCACGGCAGCGTCGTCATGCGACGCGTCGTGCACCGGGGGCGCGCCCTGCGCACCGGCTACGTCGAGGCCGTGGCCGTACGGGCGGACGCGCGGCGCCGCGGCCTCGGCGGGCAGGTCATGGCCCGGCTGGAGCGCGTCATCGGCCGGGCGTACGTGCTCGGGGCGCTGTCGGCGTCGCAGGACGGGGCGGCGCTGTACCTGGGCCGCGGCTGGCAGGTGTGGGGCGGGCGGATCGGCGCGCTCTCGCCGGACGGGCCCGTCCCGCTCCCGGAGGAGGAGGGGTCCACGTACG
>NZ_JBSGZP010000506.1:0-5506 GCF_053611065.1 Streptomyces sp. NPDC054840 | reverse complement strand
GGACCGCACTGTGGCCCCGGCCACACCCCGGGCGACGGCGTGCCGGGCCCGGCGGCCGGTCCGGCCGCCGGGTTCCGGCTCACATCCCCTCCAGGCCAGGGGTGTACCGGACCACGGCCGTCCGCGGCCTCCCGGACCGGCGTGCGGATCCGTGTACGGGGCGCCCGTACCCCGCAGGCGAGGAGGATCACTTCAGCGTTCGCTCAAGCGAATGCAGGGACTCGGCGCTGCTGTAGCGGAACCAAGCGCGGCGGCGCCTTCGCCATGTCCGGGCGATTCAGCCGACCAGCACCCGGTCCGGAGTCCGCTGTGCGTCCGCGTCGGTGTCCTGCGTGCGGCGGTGCGGGCGCACCGGCCACCACATGGACCGACCGAGGAGGGTGGCCAGCGCGGGTACCAGCACGATCGAGAGGACGAAGGCGGAGAGCATGATCCCGAGGGCCGTCGCGAAACCGATCTGCTGGGTGGACGGGGCGGGGGTCACGGCCAGGCTCCCGAAGGAGGCGGCCAGCACCAGGCCCGCCGTGGCGATTGCGGGCGCCGTGTGCCGGACGGCGCGGCCGACCGCGGCGCGGGCCGGACCCGGCCGGGCCATCTCCTCCCGGATCCGGTCGCTCATCAGGATGTTGTAGTCGGTGCCCAGCGCGACCACGAACAGGAACAGCACCAGCGGCAAGGTGAAGTCCACCCCGGGCCGGTCCAGGGCGTGCTGGAACACCAGGGTCGAGGCGCCGAGCGTGGCGGCGAAGCCGAGCCCGACCGAGGCCAGCAGGATCACCGGCGCCAGCAGACTGCGCAGCAGGGCGAGCAGGATCAGCGCGATGAGCGTGGCCGCCACCGGGAAGACCACCCGCAGGTCCTTGTCCACCGCGGTCGCGATATCGGCGAACACCGCCGCGGTGCCGCCCACATGCGTCTCCGTACCGGCGGGGGTGTGTGCCAGGGCCGTGGCCCGGATCGGGCCGGTCACCAGATCGCGGGCTTCCTGCCGCTGCGGGTCGGCGGTCAGGAACAGGTCGATCCGCGCCGCCCGCCGGTCCTCGGTCAGTACCGTCTCCGCGACCTGACCCACACCGCCGACCCCGGCGAGCGCCTTCGACAGTCCGCCGAGGTGTTCGGCGGTCAGGGAGACGCCGTCGGAAGCGGTGACGAAGACGCTGGTCGGGTCCGACACGCCGGCCGGCAGGGCGCGGGAGATCTCGGCCGCGGTGGCCACGGCGGCGGTGCGCTCGCCGCCCCCACCGCTCTGCCCGTAGTCCATGCGCATCCCCACGACCCCGGCGGCCAGCGTGCCGAGCAGCGCCACCGAGGCCAGGACCAGCGTGAACGGCCGGCGCGCCACCCGCTCGCCCATCCGAGCGGCGGACCCCGCGCGGGGCTCGCGCTGCAGGGCCCGGGAAGGCCAGAACATCTTGCGGCCCGTGACCGCCAGCAGGGCCGGCATCAAGGTCAGGCTGCCCAGCAGCATCACCAGCACGGACAGTGCGATGGCCGGTCCGAGGACCCGGAACTGGCCGAAGGAGGCGACCCCGAGCGTGGCGAATGCGGCGACGATGGTCAGGGCCGCGGAAGTGATGGCCGTACCGACCCGCCCGGCGACCTGGGCGGCCGCTTCGCGCCCGGACTGCTCGGGGTGTTCGCGCAGTTGCTCCCGGAAGCGGAAGAGAAGGAACAAGAAGTAGTCGATGCCGATGCCCATCAGCACCACACTGATCAGGCTCGGTGTCGACTCGGACAGTCCGATGCCGGTCAGCAGCGCGGCGCCGACCACCGCGCCCGCCGCGGCGCCCCCGATGACGCTGACCGCGAGCAGCGGCAGCAGGGCCGCCAGTGCGCTGCGGAAGACGAGTACGTGCAACAGGACGATGACCGCGAGCATGGCGATGCCGACAACCGTCGAGCGGGTCTTCTCGGCCGCCATCGTGTCCACGCGGTCGGCGATCCCACCGGTGAAGCCGGTACGCAGTCCCTCCTCGGCCAAGGCGTCCCGGGCCGAGTCCCGGAAGGCCCGGTAGGTGTCCTGGACCCCGGGATCGGCGGGATTGCCGGTCAGTTCGACGGACAGCAGCCGGAAGGAGCGGTCGGGCGCCGTCATGGCCGGGCTGATCCGGGGGACCTGCGAGTGGTCCTGGGCGAGCGGCATCGTCTCCTCGGTCCTGGGCATGACGACGCGCTTCCGGGACAACCGCGCGGCCTGCGCGTCGATGCGCTGCTCGTCGGCGGCGCTGAGCGGAGCCTCGTCCGACCGGGCCACCAGCACGGTCAGGAGGTTGGCGTCCGGCTTCGCCCCGAACCGCTCCTCGGCGATCTTCAGAGCGGCCGCCGAGTCGTACTGCGCGGGCAGGAACCCGGCGTTGCCGGTCTGGACGGCGCGGAAGACGAACGCCTGGCCCAGGACGGCCGCGGCCATCCCCAGGACCGCCCACAGGGCGATGACCTTCCATGGACTTCTCGTCGAGAATCCGGTCAGGGCGCGGATCACATTTCCTCCGGTCTGTGCGGTGCCGGCCAGGGGTCTCCGGCCTGACTCCAGACCATCAGGGGCGAGCGGGCGAAACGTCGGATCCGGGGAGGATCCGCACCCCGGGAGCAGGGTCCGGCCGTCCCCGCAGACCAGGACTCCGGTCCTGGTAGTGGCCCCGACCGTGGGTGGGCGGCACGGGCGGCGGGCGGTGCCAGAATGGATCACCGGGAGCTCAGGACGGGCGGCATGGGGGCGGGCATGGGTGCGGGTACGAGGGCGAAGACGGCTATGGCTAAGGATTCGGCTACGGCTACGGCTTCGGCAGCACGTGCGGACAGGGGCGGCGAGCGGGGGCCGTGGACGCGCAACGACGCGCTCGTGGCGATCGCGGCCGGCGCCGCCGACCTCGTCGGCTTCTCCCTGGGAACCCTGACCGAGGGCGGGTCCCTCGGCGTGACCGCGGCCGCCCTGCTCGTCGTCTCGGCGATGACCCTGCTCGCCCGGCGCGTCCACCCGCTCCCGGTCCTCGCCGCCGTCCTGGCCCTGGGCGCCCTGGTGAACCTGGCCGCCCCGCTCCCCCCGCACTTCACCCTCAGCCTCACGATCGCCCTCTACTCCGTCGTCAGGGTGAGCCGCCCCGCCGTGGTCGCGGTGACGGTGATGGTCGCGGTACCGCTCGTCTCCGCGGGCCAGAGCGGCTGGCCGCTGCCCCACGGCTGGTGGGGTCTGGCCGGTAACGCGACGGCCGCCGTCATCACCGTCACCGCGGCCGTGGTGGTCAACCACCGGCAACGGGAGGCCGAGGCCCAGCGGACACGCCTCGCCGACCGCGCGGTGGCCGAGGAACGCCGCCGGATCGCCCGCGAACTGCACGACATCGTGGCCCACCACATCACCACCATGCAGCTGATGGCCGGCGGGGCGCGGGCCAACCTGGCGCACGACCCAGAGGTGTCCCGGGAGGCGCTGGTCACCCTGGAGGACTCCGGGCGGATGGCACTGCGCGAGATGCGCCAACTCCTCGACGTGCTACGGGCGGGGGAGGAGCCGGAACGGACCCCGCCGGCGCCGCAGCCCGGGACGGACGACCTCGGCCGGATCATCACCGAGTCGCGGCTGGCCGGTACGGAGACCGAGTTCACCGTGGACGGGCAGGTCCGCCCGCTCCCGCCCACCGTGGGACTCACCGTCTTCCGTATCGTTCAGGAGGCCCTGACCAACACCCGCAAGCACGCGGGCCCGGCGCGGGCCCACGTACGGCTCACGTACCACGCCGACGAGGTGGGCGTGGAGGTACGCGACGACGGAGCGGGAGCGCAGGCAGCGCCCGCACGCCCCACCGCACGCTCCGGGTACGGTCTGATCGGCATGCACGAGCGGGTCGCCCTGCAGGGCGGAACCCTGGAGGCCGCCGTCCTGGCCGGCGGCGGATTCCGGGTGGCGGCCCGGATCCCTCTCCCGGTGCACAGCGCTTTCCACAGAGAGGTTCCGCACGCATGATCCGTGTACTCATCGCCGACGACCAGCCGCTGGTCCGGCGCGGCCTGGCCCTGATCCTGGGCCCCGACCCGGAGTTCGAGGTCGTGGGCGAGGCCGAGGACGGAGCCCGGGCCGTCGCCCTCGCCCACGAGGTACGGCCCGACGTGGTCGTCATGGACATCCGCATGCCGGTCATGGACGGGGTCAAGGCCACCGAGGAACTCGCGCGCACGCTCCCCGGGACCCGCGTCCTGGCTCTCAGCACCTTCGACATGGACGAGTACGTGGTCGCCGCCCTGCGCGCGGGAGCGTACGGCTTCCTGCCCAAGGACATCTCCCCGGAGGAGCTGATCGCCGCGATCCGCATCGTCCACACCGGCGAGGCGGCCGTCGCGCCGCGGCTGCTCAGCCGGCTCCTCTCCGCCTACGTACGGACTTCCGCGCAGCCGCGGTCATGGGCGGCCGAGACCCCCTCCGAACTCACCCCGCGCGAGCTGGAGATCTGGCGGCTCATGGCCACCGGCCGGGGCAACGCCGAGATCGCCGCGGAACTGGACATCAGCGTCTCCACGGTCAAGAACCACATCACCGGCATCTTCGCCAAGCTGGGCGTGCGCGACCGCGCGCAAGCGGTGATCGCGGCGTACGAATCGGGACTGGTGGAGGCGGGAAGCGGGAGCGGTTGATCACCAAGTGCCCGTAAGAGGCCCGGATTCCTCCTGCTGACCGCACCTCTGACCAGCCGGAACACTGGACGAATCGCCCATGCGCACGCGGGCCTGTCCGTGGCACAGTGCGATCAGCCCAACCGCACGACCAGGGAGCCTCCATGCGCGATCCGCACGCCACGCCGCTCACGGTCGCCCCCGACTGCCTGCCGGCCCCCCGACCGCTGCCCTGCTGCCCGGTGTGCGGGGAAGCACCGGAACGCATCTCCTGGCGCCAGCGCCCGGGGCAGCCGGTGACCTTGGCCTTCGACCCCTGCGGACACCGCTGGTCCTCCCCGGCCCCTCCGGTCCTCGCGGTCACCCCACCGCCGACGGCGTAGTAGGGCCGCTCCCCGGGTCCGGGGCGAGGCACTAAGGCGCCGAGGGGCATCTCCCGCGGCCAGAGGATGCGAGTCGGCCAGGGTTTCAGCCGCCTCGAGGTCATGTGACGATGTGGGCCGGCTGCGCGGCCGGGCGTACCGTGCGCCGCCGTGGTGGGGCCCGGCGCTCGGCACGTTCGTGGCCGTTTCCATGCCGGCGCGGCGCCGACGTGAACCCGATGCACCGAACGTCTCCCCTGGGGATCCCAAAGTCGACTCCGTCGGCACCTGCCGCCCGTCGGACAGCCCTTCCTTGTGACGCGCTTCGGCTGCCCGGCCTACAGCTGGATCGCCGCCTCCCCCAGAGCGCGGCAGGTTCCGGCAAGAATGCGGGCAGTTGTCCCGATTTAGCCGAAAGGGCTGCCCGTATGACTCGTCGCTGGTTCACGTCCACCCTGTGCGCGCTCGCACTCCTGGCGCCAGGGTCACTCGGCGCGGCTTCGGCCGCCGAGCGCGGGGGGACCGTTCCTCTGCGG
>NZ_JBSGZP010000505.1:0-5526 GCF_053611065.1 Streptomyces sp. NPDC054840 | reverse complement strand
GTTCGGGCCTAGCTGAACGAGTCGCCGCAGGCGCAGGAGCCCGTGGCGTTCGGGTTGTCGATCGTGAAGCCCTGCTTCTCGATGGTGTCGACGAAGTCGATCGAGGCGCCGTGGAGGTACGGGGAGCTCATCCGGTCCGTGACGACCTTCACACCGTCGAAGTCCTTCACGACGTCGCCGTCGAGGGAGCGCTCGTCGAAGAAGAGCTGGTAGCGCAGGCCGGAGCAGCCACCGGGCTGGACGGCGACGCGGAGCGCCAGGTCATCGCGGCCCTCCTGCTCCAGCAGGGTCCTGACCTTCTCGGCGGCGGCGTCGGACAGGAGGATGCCGTCGCTCACAGTGGTCTTGTCGTCCTGTACGGACATCTGCATTCACTCCCGAAGTGGGCGGCTCCCCGCCGGAGGCGGAGAAACGTCGGACTCTTGCCGTCGGTGGCAACGAGCGGGACCGCGGATTCATTCCGGGACCCGACGCTTGTTTCAGATTTCCATGCTCGCACACCGCACGCGGGGGTGGGCCCGGCGAATCGTGGGCTGATGCGTCACATTGACACTATCGGCATCGTCAAACTGACGTGAAGCGGTTATGATAGATAACGTCAAATAGACGAGAAGTCGAAGCGATGATCCAGAAGTCCCTTGTCGCAGAACAGAAAGGGTGCGTGTCGTGACCACCGCCCAGCCCTTGGACGTCCAGCCGACGCCCCTTGCCCTGCTGCTGCTCGGCCGTGAGGCCGACCCCAAGAGCGAGCGCGGGGTGGAGTGCCCCGGCGACCTGCCCTCGCCGTCGGACCCGAACCTCGTGGAGCGTGCCCGCGCGGCCAAGGAGAAGCTCGGGGACAAGGTCTTCATCCTGGGCCACCACTACCAGCGCGACGAGGTCATCGAGTTCGCGGACGTCACCGGCGACTCCTTCAAGCTGGCCAAGGACGCCGCCGCCAGGCCGGAGGCCGAGTACATCGTCTTCTGCGGCGTGCACTTCATGGCCGAGTCCGCGGACATCCTGACCTCGGACGACCAGAAGGTGGTCCTGCCGGACCTGGCCGCCGGCTGCTCGATGGCCGACATGGCCACCGCCGAGCAGGTCGCGGAGTGCTGGGACGTGCTGACCGAGGCCGGCATCGCCGACGCCACGGTGCCCGTCTCGTACATGAACTCCTCCGCCGACATCAAGGCCTTCACCGGCAAGCACGGCGGCACGATCTGCACCTCGTCCAACGCGAAGAAGGCCCTGGAGTGGGCGTTCGAGCAGGGCGAGAAGATCCTCTTCCTCCCGGACCAGCACCTGGGCCGCAACACCGCTGTCCGCGACATGGGCATGTCCCTGGACGACTGCGTGCTCTACAACCCGCACAAGCCGAACGGCGGCCTGACGGTCGAGCAGCTGCGGAACGCCAAGATGATCCTGTGGCGCGGGCACTGCTCGGTGCACGGCCGTTTCTCGGTCGACTCGGTCAACGACGTCCGCGCCCGGATCCCCGGCGTGAACGTCCTGGTCCACCCCGAGTGCAAGCACGAGGTCGTGGCGGCCGCGGACCACGTCGGCTCGACGGAGTACATCATCAAGGCGCTGGAGTCGGCCCCGGCCGGTTCCAAGTGGGCCATCGGCACCGAGCTGAACCTGGTCCGCCGCCTGGCGAACCGATTCGCCGCCGAGGACAAGGAAGTCGTCTTCCTCGACAAGACGGTCTGCTTCTGCTCGACGATGAACCGCATCGACCTCCCGCACCTGGTGTGGACCCTGGAGTCCCTGGCCGAGGGCAACCTCGTCAACCAGATCCAGGTCGACAAGGAGACGGAGAGCTTCGCGAAGCTCGCGCTGGAGCGGATGCTGGCGCTCCCGTAGCCGCCCCCTCCCCCGCACACGCCCGAAGGGCCGCCCCTCGTATCTTGCGATCGAGGAGCGGCCCTTCGGCTGTCGTGCGACGGGTGTCAGGCCTTGGCCGGGACCTCGTCTTCCGTGGCGGAGGGAGCCGGGACCACCGTCAGACGGGCCTCGCGCTTCGCCGAGCGCTTGGCGCGGCGGCGCTCCTTGCGGAGCTCGACCATCGTGTAGAGGGTCGGCACCAGCAGCAGCGTCAGCACGGTGGAGCTGACCAGGCCGCCGATCACCACGACCGCGAGCGGCTGCGAGATGAAGCCGCCCTCGCCGGTGACGCCCAGCGCCATCGGGAGCAGGGCGAAGATCGTCGCCAGGGCCGTCATCAGGATCGGGCGCAGCCGGTGCCGGCCGCCCTCGATGACCGCTTCGACGACGCCCAGCCCCTGGGCGCGGTACTGGTTGACCAGGTCGATCAGGACGATCGCGTTGGTCACCACGATGCCGATGAGCATCAGCATGCCGATCATCGCCGGGACGCCCATCGGGGTGCCGGTGGCGATGAGCAGGCCGAGTGCGCCGGTCGCCGCGAACGGGATGGACACCAGCAGGATCAGCGGCTGGATCAGCGACCGGAAGGTCGCGACGAGCAGCATGAACACGATCGCGATGGCCGCGAGCATGGCCAGGCCCAGCGAGCCGAAGGCCTCGTCCTGGTCCTCGGAGACGCCGCCGATGGAGGCGGTGGCACCCTCCGGCAGGTCCAGGGCCTTGAGCTTGGTCTGCAGCTCGGCGCTGACCGCGCCGGTGTTGTCGCCGAGCGGCCGTGCGGTGACGGTGGCGGCGCGGGCGCCGTCGATCCGGGTCATCGCGACCGGGCCGGGGACCTCCTTGACCTCGGCGATGTCGCCGAGCTTGACCGGCCCGACCGGCAGGGCCTGCAGTTCGGCGAGGGTGGTGGCCGGCTGCGCGGACCTGATGACGATGTCCCGCTCGGTGTCGTCGAGTACGGCCTTGCCCGCCGGGTTGCCCCGGACGGCCTGCGCGACGATCGCGCCGAGCGCGGCCTGGTTCAGGCCGGCCTCGGCCGCCTTGGGGGTGGCGGTCACGGAGATGCGGGGCACGGACTGGGACAGGTCGCTCTGCACGTCGGCGACGTTCTTGAGCTTCGAGACCTCGACGCGGACCTGCTCGGCGGCCTCGGCGAGGACCTTGCCGTCACCGGCCTTGACGACCACGCTGAGGTTCTGGCTGCCGAAGCCGTCGCCCGCCACGATGCGGGTCTCGCCGATGCCGTCGAGAGCGGCCAGCTTGCCTTCGATGCCCTTCTTGACGGCGTCCGCCTTGCCGGAGTCCTTCAGGCTGACCTGGTACGAGGCCTGGTTGGAGCCCGTACCGCCGCCGAAGGCCGCGAGGAAGCCGGAGGAGCCGACGGTGACCTGGTAGCTCTTGACGCCGTCGACCGAGGACAGCACCTGCTCGATCTTGCGGCTCGCCTCGTCGGAGGCGGCGAGCGAGGTGCCGGGGGCGAGCTCCTGCTTGACCGTCAGGACTTCCTGCTCGCCCTGGTCGAAGAAGTTGGTCTTCAGCAGCGGGGTCATCCCGAAGGTGCCGAGGAGGACGACCACCGCGATGGCCACACTGGTGAGCCGGCGCCGGGTGGCGAAGCCCAGGACGCGGACGTAGAAGAGCTGGAGGCGGCTGCGCGCCTCCTTCTCCTCGGCCTCGCGGCGGGCCTTGGCCGCGCTCTCGGCGTTCCCGGGCTCGACACCCTTGGGCGCGCTCAGGAACCAGTACGAGAGCACCGGTACGACCGTCAGGGAGACGAGCAGCGAGGCCAGCAGGGCCGCGGTGACGGTGAGCGAGAAGGAGCCGAAGAGCTCACCGATCATGCCGTCGGTGAGGCCGATCGGCAGGAAGACGGCGACGGTGGTGAGGGTGGAGGAGGTGACCGCGCCGGCGACCTCCCTGACCGCGGTGATGATCGCGGCCTCGCGCTCCTCGCCGTAGCCGAGGTGGCGCTTGATGTTCTCCAGGACCACGATCGAGTCGTCGACCACGCGGCCGATGGCGATGGTGAGCGCGCCCAGGGTCAGCATGTTGAGCGACAGGTCCTGGGTCCACAGCACGATGAGCGCGAGGACGACGGACAGCGGGATGGAGACCGCCGTGACCAGCGTCGAGCGCAGCGAGGCCAGGAAGACCAGGATCACGATCACCGCGAAGAGCAGGCCGAGCATGCCCTCGGTGGTGAGGCTGGAGATGGACTTGGCGACGGCCGGGCCCTGGTCGCTGACGACGGTCAGGTCGGCGCCGGCGCCGAGCGTGGTGCGCAGCTCGGGCAGCTTCTCCTTGACCGCGTCGGAGATGGCGACGGCGCTGCCGTCCTTGTCCATGGTGAGGACGAGGGCGAGGCTGGGCTTGCCGTTGGTACGGGTGATGGAGACGGCCTTGGCCGGCTCCTGCTTCACGGTGGCGACATCGCCGAGGCGGACGGCCGGCTTGCCCGGGCCGGGCGTCAGGCGCAGCTCTTCGAGCTGGGCGAGGGAGGTGTAGCCGCCGCCGACACGCACGGTGCGGTTCTTGCCCGCCTCGTCGAAGGAGCCGGCGGGGACGGCCGCGCCGCCCGCCTGGAGGCTCTGGGCGAGGGTGGCGCCGTCGAGGCCGGCGGCCGCGAGCTTGGCGTTGTCGGGGGTGACGGTGACCTGGAGGTCCTGGACGCCGTCGACGGTGACCTGGCCGACGCCGTCGATGTCCGACAGGACGGGGACGACGGAACGTTCCAGCTGGTCGGCGAGCGCCTGCTGGTCCTTGTCGGAGGTGACGGCCAGGATGACGGTCGGGATGTCGTCGGTCGAACCGGCCACGACCTGCGGGTCCACCTCGGCGGGCAGCCGGACGCGGGCCCGGTTCACGGCCTGCTGGACGTCGGCGACGAGCTGCTTGGTGCCGCTGTCGCCGTAGTCGAAGGTGGCCATGATGAGGGCGTTGCCCTCGCTGGCGGTGGAGGTGATGCCGGTGAGGCCGTCGACACCCTTGAGCATGGCCTCGATCGGTTCGACGACCTGCTTCTCGACCACGTCGGGCGAGGCGCCCTGGTACGGCGCGAGCACGGACACCATCGGCAATTCGATGGAGGGCAGCAGCTGCTGCTTGAGCTGCGGGATGGCTATGGCGCCGAAGAGGAGCGCGACGATCGACACGAGTCCGACCAAGGCCCTTTGGGCCAGGCTGAAGCGGGACAGCCAGGACATGGGTATGAGATCTCTCTGCAGTGACGAACGCGAGGGCACTCTCACCCTGTCGCACCGGGGTGGCGCGTTTCGTCGCTCGCAGGTGCCGTCCTTATGTGCGGCATACCGCGTCTGGAGTACGTCGTACGGGGCGGTGCTACTCCGCGCGTGGGCGGACCAGTCCCGATTCGTAGGCAATAACCACCAATTGGGCCCGGTCGCGGGCGCCCAGCTTGGCCATCGCCCGGTTCACGTGGGTCTTGACGGTCAGCGGGCTGACCTCCAGCCGCCCGGCGATCCCGTCGTTCGACAGTCCCGCCGCCACGTGCACGAGGACCTCGCGCTCCCGGACGGTCAGCGCGGCGAGCCGCTGTGCGTGAGACCCGGCCGATGCTGCGGCGGTGGCGGGGTCGGCGCCGCCGCCCTGGGCGAGGAAGGTGGCGATGAGCCCTTTGGTGGCGGCCGGGGAGAGCAG
>NZ_JBSGZP010000504.1:0-5535 GCF_053611065.1 Streptomyces sp. NPDC054840 | reverse complement strand
GTCGTCCGTCGGCGTGTCGGGCAGCGTGTCCGGCTCCGCTTCGGGTCGCGGTTCCGGCCGGTCCGGGTGCGCGAGGGTGGGTGCGTCGGCGTCCGTGAGCGTGTTCGCGAGCGTGTCCGTGTCCGCGGGCGTGGGCGTGGGCGCGGGTCCGGTGCCGGTGCCGGGGGCCTGCGCGGCGAGTTCGGCGAGGATGGCGTGGGCGAGGTTCTCGCGCCGGATCCGCTGGTCCACGTACAGCAGACTGCTGAACAGCTGGGTGTACCCGGTCTGGAACATCTGGCTCACGCCGGCGCCGACCATGATGCACAGGAAGCCGAACACGAGGGCGACGATCATGCCCGTCGACGGGTCGCCGCCTTCGGCCCCCTCGCCCGCCTCCGCCATGAGCGGGATCATCCCGAACATGCCGACGAGCTGGAAGGGCATCTGGATCAGGTAGGCGATGCTCATCGCGATCATGCTGCCGACCAGGGTGATGCCGAAGATCCGCCACCAGTCGCCCTTGACCAGCGCGGCCGAGCGGCGCAGCGCGGTCACGGGGCCGGCCTTCTCCATGACCGCCACGGCGGGGGCCAGGCTGAGCCGGGTCCCGAGCCAGACGGACACCGGGATGGCGGGCAGCAGGAGCAGAGGCAGGACGACCAGGGCCGCGGGTGACGGATCGTCGCCGGAGACGGAGACGACCATCACCGGAATCCACACCGCCACGGCGGCGAGCACGGGAGCGCCCGCGATCAGCCCCGTGAGCAGCAGCGCGCCCAGGACGGAGGGAGTCCGCCGCAGGGCCGTGCGCCACATCGCGCGGAAGGTGGTGGGCCGGCCGAGGACCGCCTGCTGGAGGACCGCCGGGCACACAGCGGTGAGCATGGCCATGCTCAGCAGCCCCACGGCCAACAGCAGCACGAACAGCGTGGCGCCGGCGACGATGATCGGGATGAGGTGCTCGGCCGCCGGGTCCTGCCCGTAGGGCGGGTCGAAGACCGGCTCGATGTGGTCGTAGACCGCGGCGACGGCGACGCCCGCCAGCAGGGCCATGACCAGCAGACAGAGGCCGAGCACGGCCAGCATCACGCCGGCCAGCTGCTTCCAGTGGCGGCCGATCGTGGCGAAGGAGGCGCTCACGACGTCCCCGAGGCCCAGGGCCTTCAGGGGTACCGCCCCGGGCTGCGGCGGTGGCGGTGGGGCCCACCCTCCCCACTGCGGCGCGCCCCCCGGGCCTCCCGGCCCGGTTGCCCCCGTGGATCCCCACCCTGCGTTCTGCGTCATGCGTGTGCTCCGTCTTCTCGTTCCCCCGGCGAAGGCACACCGTATATCAGCATGTCAGGAGCATGGCAGTGGGTTCCCGTGGATGCGTACGGGCGTACACATCGATGTGTACAGTCGTACGCATGCCTTACGTCATGCTTGCCGCGGCCATAGCGGCCGAGGTCGCCGGAACCACCGCCATGAAGTACAGCGACGGCTTCACGAAGCTGTGGCCGTCGCTGGGCACCCTGCTGGGCTACGCCATCGCCTTCACCCTGCTCGCACAGACGCTGAAGTCGATGTCGGTCGGCACGGCGTACGCGATATGGGCGGGCGTCGGCACCGCCGCGATCGCCGCCATAGGCATGGTGTTCCTGGGGGAGGCGGCCACCGCCGCCAAGATCGCCGGGATCGCCCTGGTGATCGGCGGCGTCATCCTGCTGAATCTCGGCGGGGCCCACTGATGCCCTCGGGCGTGCGGCGCCACGACCCGGACCGGCGGCAGCGGATCATCGACGCCGCGCTCCGCGTGGTGGGCGAGCGGGGCATCGCCGGGCTGACCCACCGAAGCGCGGCCGCGGCGGCCGACGTACCGCTCGGGTCGACGACGTACCACTTCAAGACGCTGGACGACCTGCTGGTCGCCGCGCTGCGCCAGACCCACGAGGGCCTCGCGCGGGCAGTGGCGCGTTCGGCCGCACGGGCCGACCCGGACGCGGACCTCGCCGGGGTCCTGGCGCGGCAGCTCGGGGAGTCCCTGGCGGCGAACCGGGGCCGGGTCGAGCTGGAGTACGAGCTCTACCTCGCGGCACTGCGCCGTCCGGCGCTGCGGCCGGTGGCGGCGCAGTGGCGTGAGGCGGTGTCGGCGGCGTTGACCCCGCGGACCGACCCGGTGACCGCGCGGGCGCTGGTGGCGGCAATGGACGGGATCGGCCTGCAGGTCCTGCTGACGGACGCCCCGTACGACGAGGCGTACGCCCACGAGGTCCTGCGGCGGATCATGCGTCAGGGCTGAGCGGGGTCCGCGGCGGTCGCGCCCGTGGAAGCGCTGCGGACCGCCGTCAGAGCCGTCCGCACGCTCGCCTCGATGTCCTGGATCGGGTAGATCACCTCGCGGATCGTGCGGTCGTGGTCGATGACCAGCGTCAGCCGCTTCATCCGGCTCGTGCCCGCCGTGCGGAACGTCGGCAGGCGCAGCGCGGCCGTCAGCGCCAGGTCCGCGTCCGACAGGAGCGGGAACCGCAGCCGCTCCTGCTCGGCGAACTCCCGCTGCTCGTCCGGGCGCTGGCTCGACACCCCGTGCACGGTGGCGCCGGCGGCGGTGAACTCCGCGAGCTGGTCGCGGTAGGTGCACGACTCGAACGTACAGCCCTTGGCGCCCGGGATCCCGGCCCAGCCGGGCGGGTAGGACTCGGCGCGCGCGTACGCGCCCGGGAAGCAGTACAGGACCGTGAACGGGCTGTCCGCCACCGGGTCGCTCAGCCCGCCGAAGCGGTCCGGCAGCAGCAGTGGCGGCACCCGCGTACCGCGCAGCGCGTGCACCCGCTCCGCCTCCCGTGAGGCCTCGTCGGTCGTCGCCGTCATCTCTCCCTCTCCCAGGACCCAGGTGTCTCCCCAGTCCTGGAGGGCCACCAGGACGGGCAGCAGCCCCCGCCCGCGCGGGGTGAGCCGGTACTCGTGCCGCACCGGACGCTCCTGGTACGGCTCGCGCGACAGCACCCCGGCCTCGACGAGCAGCTTCAGCCGCTCCGCCAGCACCTTGCGGGACATCCCCAGCTCGCGCTGGAGCTCGTCGAAGCGGTGCAGACCGCGCGCGGTGTCGCGCACGATCAGCAGCGTCCACCAGTCGCCCACCACGTCGAGGGCCTGGGCGATGGCGCAGTCCGCGTCGTCGAAGTGTGTGCGCTGGGCCATGGCACTCCTTTGTCCGTTGACCCAAGGCTGCCATGCTGACATAGTCAGTTCCTAAAGGGAACTGACTCGTGGAATGCAGGGGGGACACGGGTGTGCTGCAGGGGTTCAAGGACATACCGAGGGTTGTGTGGCTGCTGGCTGCGGGGGTCTTCGTCAACGCCGTCGTCAGCTTCACCTTCGTCTTCGTCTTCCTCTACCTGACGGGCCCGCGCGGCCTCGGCGCCGCCCAGGCCGGCCTGGTCGTCGGCCTCGGCGGCATCGGGCTGGTCGCCGGCAACTTCACCGGCGGCTGGTACGGCGACCGCTTCGGCCACCGCCGGGTGCTGCTCACCGCCTCCGCCCTCGGCGGCCTCGCCCTGACGGCGCTTCCGCTGCTGCCCACCCCACTGCTCTACGTGGCCCTGCCGGTGGCCCAGTACGCCTCCGGCGTGATCCGGGCCGCCAACTCCGCACTGGTCGCGGTGACCGTCCCGGAGGGAGCCCGCCGCCAGGCCTTCGCCCTCGTACGCTGCGTCTCCAACGGTGGATTCACCCTCGGGCCGCCGCTGGGCGCCCTGATCGCCACCGGCCTCTCCTACGACTGGCTCTTCGTCGGCGACGGCATCGGCACGCTCTTCTTCGCCCTCTGGACCGCGCGGGTCGTCCCGGCCCGCGGCGCTTCCCCCACCCCTGCGGCGGCCCGGGACGGGGGTCCGGGCCGCGGCGAACAGAACCTGTGGCGCGAACTGCGCGCCCGCCCCGCCGTACTGGTGCTGCTCGGCGCGATCTTGGTGACCGACGTCGTCTACCGCCAGCAGTACTCCACCTTCCCCGTCTTCCTCGCCGACCACGGCCTGGACGCGCGCGCCTTCGGGCTCGTCATCGCCCTCAACGGAGGGGTGATCCTGCTGCTGGAACTGCCCGCCGCCGTCGCGCTGCGCGAGCGGCCGGCCCTGCCGGTCATCGGCACCGGGATGGTGCTCGTCGGGGCCGGGTACGCGGCGCTGCTCCTGGGGGCCGGGATCGCGGGCGCCGTGGTGATGATGATCCTGCTGAGCCTCGGGGAGATCCTCTACAAGACCACCGCCACCGCCTACATGGCCGACCAGGCGCCCGAGCACGCCATCGGACGGTTCCAGAGCCTGTACGCGGGCGTCTCGGTCAGCGGGGTCGTCCTAGGGCCGCCGCTCGGCGGAGCCCTGTATTCCGTCGCACCCGCGCTGCTGTGGCCGCTCTGCGCGGTGCTGGCGGCGGGGGCGGGTGCGGCGCTGCTGGGCGCGCAGGCCCGGCAGGCCCGGCACGCGGCGCGACCCGCCCGACCGTCACATGAGACCGGTTCGCGACCGAAGGCCGTCGCCGGTTAGGTTTCGGATATGACTGCTACGCGTACCACCGGCGCCGTCGCCGCCGGACTTGCCACCATCACCGCCGACGGCACCGTCCTCGACACCTGGTTCCCCGCCCCCGAGCTGGTCGCCGAGCCCGGCCCGGTCGGCACCGAGCGCCTCACCGCCGACCAGGCCGTGGAGCTGCTGGGCGCCGCCGCGGCCAAGGCGATCCGCACGGACGCGGTCCGCGGCGTCGAGGTCGTAGCCGTCCGCACGGTCATCTCCTCCCTGGAGGACAAGCCGCTGGACGCGCACGACGCGTACCTGCGCCTGCACCTGCTCAGTCACCGCCTGGTCAAGCCGCACGGTCAGAACCTCGACGGCGTCTTCGGCCTGCTGACCAATGTCGCCTGGACCTCGCTGGGCCCGGTCGCCGTCGAGCAGGTCGAGACCGTCCGCCTCAACGCGCGCGCCGAGGGCCTGCACCTCCAGGTCACCTCGATCGACAAGTTCCCGCGGATGACGGACTACGTCGCGCCCAAGGGCGTGCGCATCGCCGACGCGGACCGCGTCCGGCTCGGCGCGCACCTCGCCGAGGGCACCACCGTCATGCACGAGGGCTTCGTCAACTTCAACGCCGGCACCCTCGGCACCTCCATGGTCGAGGGCCGCATCTCCGCCGGCGTCGTGGTCGGCGACGGCTCCGACATCGGCGGCGGCGCCTCCACCATGGGCACCCTCTCGGGCGGCGGCAAGCAGATCATCTCGATCGGCGAGCGCACCCTGATCGGCGCCGAGGCGGGCGTGGGCATCGCGCTGGGCGACGAGTGCGTGGTCGAGGCCGGCCTCTACGTGACCGCGGGCACCCGGGTGACCCTGCCGGACGGCCAGATCGTCAAGGCCCTGGAGCTCTCCGGCGCCGACAACATCCTCTTCCGCCGCAACTCGGTGACCGGCGCCGTCGAGGCCCGCCCGTACAAGGCGGCCTGGGGCGGCCTGAACGAGGTCCTGCACAGCCACAACTGACGCCCCGACGCGTAAGCCTGCACACGGGCGCCCTCCCGGGACC
>NZ_JBSGZP010000503.1:0-5537 GCF_053611065.1 Streptomyces sp. NPDC054840 | reverse complement strand
GCAATGTCCGACCCCGTAGGAAAGCTTCCGAGCGAGCTCGACCAGCTCCCGGACCGCGACACCGAGGAGACCGCCGAATGGGCGGCCTCCCTCGACGCCGTCGCACAGGCCGCCGGTACGCGCCGCGCCGAATACCTGCTCCGCCGCACGCTCCAGCACGCCGAGGCCGCCGGCCTTGCCCTGCCGAAGCTGCTGGAGACGGACTACGTCAACACCATCCCGACCGCCGCGGAGCCCGAGTTCCCCGGTGACGAGGAGATGGAAGCCAGGATCACCGCATGGAACCGCTGGAACGCGGCCGCCATGGTGACCCGCGGCTCGAAGTACGGCGTCGGCGGCCACATCGCCACCTTCGCCTCCGCCGCGTGGCTCTACGAGACCGGCTTCCAGCACTTCTTCCGCGGGAAGGAGGCCGACGGATCGGGCGACCAGCTCTACATCCAGGGCCACGCCTCCCCCGGCATCTACGCCCGCGCCTTCCTCGACGGCCGGATCTCCGAGCAGCAGCTCGACAACTTCCGCCAGGAGTCCGGCGGCAACGGCCTGCCGTCCTACCCGCACCCGCGGCGCCTGCCGTGGCTGTGGGAATTCCCCACGGTGTCCATGGGCCTCGGCCCGCTCTCCGCGATCTACCAGGCGCGCTTCAACCGCTACCTGCAGAACCGCAGCATCAAGGACACCGCGGGCTCGCACGTCTGGGCCTTCTTGGGCGACGGCGAGATGGACGAGCCCGAGTCGACCGCCGCCCTGGCCCTGGCCTCCCGCGAGCAGCTCGACAACCTGACCTTCGTCATCAACTGCAACCTGCAGCGCCTCGACGGTCCGGTCCGCGCCAACTTCCGCGTGGTCCAGGAGCTGGAGGCCCAGTTCCGCGGCGCCGGCTGGAACGTCATCAAGTCGCTGTGGGGTTCCGCCTGGGACGAGCTGTTCCAGCTCGACACCGCGGGCGCCCTCGTACGCCGCCTGCGCGAGGTACCGGACGCGCAGTTCCAGACGTACGCGACCCGCGACGTGGCCTACATCCGCCAGCACTTCTTCGGCGCGAACGCCGAGCTCGTCGCCCTGGGCGGCCTGCTCTCCGACGCGAAGATCGCCGAGTGCTTCCACAGCTCGCGCGGCGGCCACGAGCCCCGCAAGGTCTACGCCGCGTACAAGGCCGCCCTGGAGCACAAGGGTGCGCCGACGGTCATCCTCGCGCAGACCGTCAAGGGCTACACGCTGGGTGCCGGGTTCGAGTCGAAGAACGCGAACCACCAGATGAAGAAGCTGACGATCGACGAGTTCAAGGACATGCGTGACCTCCTCGGCCTCCCGATCCCGGACAGTGCCTTCGCCGACGGCAAGGTCCCGTACGGCCACCCGGGCGCGGACAGCCCCGAGGTCCGGTACCTGAACGAGCGCCGTGCTGCGCTCGGCGGTCCGGCCCCGGCCCGCAAGGTCGAGCACGTGGCCCTGCCCGCCCCGGCCGACCGTTCCTTCGCCCCGCTGCTCAAGGGCTCCGGCAAGCAGGAGATGGCCACCACCATGGCCTTCGTCCGGCTCGTCAAGGACCTGATGCGGGACAAGGAGACCGGCAAGCGCTGGGTGCCGATCGTCCCCGACGAGGCCCGTACCTTCGGTATGGAGTCCCTCTTCCCGTCGGCCGGCATCTACTCGCCGCTTGGCCAGACGTACGAGCCGGTCGACCGCGACCAGCTCATGTACTACAAGGAAGCCAAGGACGGCCAGATCCTCAACGAGGGGATCACCGAGGCCGGCGCCATGGCCGACTTCATCGCCGCCTGCACGTCGTACGCGACGCACGGCGAGCCGATGATCCCGTTCTACATCTTCTACTCGATGTTCGGCTGGCAGCGCACCGCCGACCAGATGTGGCAGCTCGCCGACCAGCTCGGCAAGGGCTTCATCGTCGGCGCCACCGCCGGTCGTACGACCCTGACCGGTGAGGGCCTGCAGCACGCGGACGGCCACTCGCACCTGATCGCGTCCACGAACCCGGCGTCGCTGAACTACGACCCGGCGTTCGCGTACGAGATCGCGGTGATCGTCAAGGACGGTCTGCGCCGGATGTACGGCGAGACGCCGGAAGACGTCTTCTACTACCTCACGGTCTACAACGAGCCGAAGGTGCAGCCCGCCATGCCGGAGGGCGTGGAAGAGGGCATCCTGCGCGGCCTCTACCGCTTCAACACGGCCGCGGACCTGGCGGAGGCGGCCCCGGCCGCCGACGCCCCCAAGGTCCAGCTGATGGCCTCGGGTACGGCGATCCACTGGATCCTGGAGGCGCAGAAGCTCCTCGCCGCCGAGTGGAACGTGGCCGCCGACGTCTGGTCCGCCACCTCCTGGGGCGAGCTGCGGCGCGACGCGCTGGAGTGCGACGAGGCGCTGCTGCGCGGCGAGGTGCGCACCCCGTACGTCACCCGCGCGCTGGAGGGTGTCACCAGTCCGGTGCTCGCCGTCTCCGACTGGATGCGTCAGGTCCCGGACCAGATCAGCCAGTGGGTGGAGCAGGACTACAGCTCGCTCGGTACGGACGGCTTCGGTCTGTCCGACACCCGTGAGGGCGCCCGCCGCCACTTCGGTGTCGACGCCCAGTCGATCGTGGTGGCCGCGCTGGCTCAGCTCGCCCGCCGCGGCGAGGTGCCGGCGTCCGCCGTCAAGGAGGCCCGCGAGCGCTACGGCCTGTAAGGCCTCACGCCCGCGCACAGCACGCGAAGGCCGGTGCCCACCCCGCCAAGGGGGTCGGACACCGGCCTTTCGCGGCATGCGCGGTGGCGGCGAGGAGGTCGACCCGTGATGCTGGAGCGGTGATGGACGAGACGGAGTTCTGGGAGATCGTCGACCGTACCCGCGAGGCCGCCGACGGCGACCCCGAGGAACATGCCGAGCTGCTCGTGGAGCGGCTCGCACAGCTCGACCCGGACTCCGTCCTCGACTTCGCCCGGCACTTCGAGTCCCGGTACAACCGGGCGTACACGTGGGACCTGTGGGGCGCGGCCTGGGTGCTGCTCGACGGGGCGAGCGACGACGCCTTCGACTACTTCCGCTGCTGGCTGATCGGCCAGGGGCGGGAGGTGTTCGAGGGCGGGGTGCACGATCCCGACCAGCTGGCGGAGCTCCTGGGCGACTTCGACGAGGAGATCGACGGGGACGGCGAGGAGCTGGGGTACGCGGCCGACGAGGCGTACGAGCAGCTGACCGGGGCGGTCGCGCCGGATCTGGGCGTCCCGCTGCAGGCGGCCGAGCCGGAGGGCACCCCGCTGGACTTCGAGAACGAAGCCGTGCTCGCGGAGCGCTTCCCCCGGCTGTGGGAACGGTTCCGCGGCTGATCAGTGGTGCGTGCCGCCGTCGATGCGGATCTCCGTACCGGTGATGAACGCGCCGTCCTCGGAGCCGAGCATGGCGACGACGCCGGCGACGGTCTGCGGGCCGGCGAAGCCCTGGCCGAGAGCCGGGGCCAGCTTGGCGAAGAGGGACCAGTCGGTGTCCTCCGGCAGGCCGGGGCCGTTGCCGGTGGTCATCCCGCTCTCGATCGAGCCGGGCGCGACACTGACGAAGCGCAGGCCCTGCTTGCTGTACTCGGCGGCCAGCGCGTGGGTCATGGACTGGATGCCGCCCTTGCTGGCCGCGTAGGCGGACATGTAGGGGTGGGCGAAGGACGCCGAGGTCGAGCTGAAGTTCACGACGGCCGGCCGGTCGCCCGCGAGCAGCGCCGGGAGGCACTCGCGGATCATCAGGAAGGTGCCGGTCAGGTTGACCCCGATGACCTGGTTCCAGAGGTCGAGGGTGGTCCGGTGGGTGTGCCCGGAGCGCAGGATGCCGGCGGCGTTGACGAGTACGTCGATCCCGCCGAGGGCGCCGACCGCGGCGGCCACGCCCTCCTTGACGGCGTTCTCCTCGGATATGTCGAGGAGCGCGGTGGTGAGCCGGTCGGCGTGGCCGTCGGCGGCGGCCCGGTCGGCGGTGGCCTTCAGCCCGGCCACGTCGATGTCCACGGTGTGGACCCGGCCGCCCTCGGCGAGGATGCGGTGGACGGTGGCCCGGCCGATGCCGGAGCCACCGCCGGTGATGAGGACACGACGTCCTTCGTAACGGTTCATGGCGCGAGCGTACCCAAGTGATGGCACGCTTTGCCATGTCGACAAGGAATGTCATCAGTGTGCGGGGCGAGGGGTACGCTTCTGCCGTGAGATCCCCTCGCCCGTACTCACCCCAGGCCGGCCCCGGAGCCCTGTCGCTGACCGAGCGCCGCAAGGCCGCCACCCAGCTCGACATCGCCCGCGCGGCCTGCGAACTGTTCGCCGAACACGGCCCCGACGGCACCACCGCCGAGGACATCGCCTCCCGGGCGGGGGTGGCCCTGCGCACGTTCTACCGCTACTTCCGCAACAAGCAGGAGGCGGTGGCCCCCCTGCTGGCGGGCGGAGGTGACGCCTGGCGCGCCCTGCTCTCCGAGGAGGACCCCGGCACGCCGCTGGGCGAGGCGCTGGAACGCGCGGTCACCCGCTCACTGAGCGGACAGCAGGCGGTCGAGGAGGGGCTGGAGGTGACCCGCGGCCTGCTGCGCGCGGCGGCGCACGACCAAGCCCTGCGCGCGGTCTGGTACCGCGTGAACCAGGACTCCGAGGAGCACCTGGTCCCGGTGATCTCCCGGCTGGTGGGCCCGGAGGGCGACCCGCTGGAGGTACGTCTGCTCGCGGCGGCGGCCACGGACGCGATCCGCGTCTCGCTGGAGCTGTGGTCGACGACGGACGCCCCGGTCTCGGGGCCCGGCTCCCCGGCGGAACTCGCGGTCCGCTGCCTGCGGGACCTCACCGGAGCGATGCCCCTGCTCCTCCGCTAGGGAGGGACAGGGGCACCGCATCGCATGGGTCGGGCTCGCGGCCCTACGCGTCCTGGTGGGGCTCAGCGGCCACCCCAGCCGCCGCCACCGCCACCGCCGCCCCCTCCGCCGCCACCCCAGTTGCCGCCGTTGCCGCCGTCGCCGCCGTCGCCGCCGTTACCGCCACGACCGTTGCCCCAGTCGCCGCCGTTACCGCCACGACCGTTGCCCCAGTCGCCGCCGTCGCCGCCGTTACCGCCACGGCCGTTGGCCCAGTCGTGGTTACCCCAGTCACCGTTGCCACCGCGGCCGGAGTCGTTCCAGTTCGACCAGTCACGCCAGTTGTTGTCGCGCCGGTTGTCGTTGTATCCGCCGACGCCGCCCTGGTCCCAGCACCAGCTCGGACGGTTGCGCCAGTCGTGGTTGCAGCAGACGTCCCACCGGGCGTCGGAGCGGTGCGAGGGGTACCGCCAGCAGTTGTAGCCGCCGTCCCCGCCGCCGCCACTTCCGGCGACGACCGAAGCCGAGGCGCTGGCGACCGGCAGCAGACCTATCGCGATTCCCGCGGCGCCCGCCATGGCTGCCGCAACGATCTTACGGCGCATTCTCATGCACCTCCGCACATGTCTCGCTTATCAGGCTTTTAGGTCAATTCCACCCTCACTCGCCCGTGCGGCCCTGTCAAAACGGAAAGGCCCCCCGCCGCTCTCCGAAG
>NZ_JBSGZP010000502.1:0-5544 GCF_053611065.1 Streptomyces sp. NPDC054840 | reverse complement strand
GTACCGGTCAGCGACTGTGCTGCGAGTCCGCGATCGTGACCTCGACCCGCTGGAACTCCTTGAGCTCGCTGTAGCCGGTGGTGGCCATCGAGCGGCGCAGCGCGCCGAAGATGTTCATCGAGCCGTCCGGGGTGTGCGAGGGACCGGTGAGGATCTCCTCCGTGGTGCCCACGGTGCCGAGGTCGACCTTCTTGCCGCGCGGCACGTCCTCGTGGACGGCCTCCATGCCCCAGTGGTTGCCCTTGCCGGGCGCGTCGGTGGCACGGGCCAGCGGGGAGCCCATCATCACGGCGTCCGCGCCACAGGCGACGGCCTTCGGGATGTCGCCGGACCAGCCGACGCCGCCGTCGGCGATGACGTGCACGTAGCGGCCGCCGGACTCGTCCATGTAGTCGCGGCGGGCCGCGGCCACGTCCGCGACGGCGGTGGCCATCGGGACCTGGATGCCGAGCACGTTGCGCGTGGTGTGCGCGGCGCCGCCGCCGAAGCCGACGAGGACACCGGCCGCGCCGGTGCGCATCAGGTGCAGGGCCGCCGTGTAGGTGGCGCAGCCGCCCACGATGACCGGGACGTCGAGCTCGTAGATGAACTGCTTGAGGTTCAGCGGCTCGGCGGCGCCCGACACGTGCTCGGCCGACACGGTGGTGCCACGGATCACGAAGATGTCCACGCCCGCCTCGACGACGGCCTTGGAGAACTCGGCCGTGCGCTGCGGGGAGAGCGCGGCGGCGGTGACGACACCGGAGTCGCGGACCTCCTTGATCCGCTGCCGGATCAGGTCCGCCTGGATCGGCGCGGAGTAGATCTCCTGGAGACGGCGGGTGGCCGCCTCCTCGTCCAGCTCCGCGATCTCGTCGAGCAGCGGCTGCGGGTCCTCGTACCGGGTCCACAGGCCTTCGAGGTTCAGCACGCCGAGGCCGCCGAGCTCGCCGATGCGGATGGCGGTCTGCGGGGAGACGACCGAGTCCATGGGGGCGGCCAGGAAGGGGAGCTCGAAGCGGTACGCGTCGATCTGCCAGGCGATCGAGACCTCCTTCGGGTCCCGGGTACGCCGGCTCGGGACGATGGCGATGTCGTCGAACGCGTACGCCCTGCGGCCGCGCTTGCCGCGCCCGATCTCGATCTCAGTCACGTGTGGTGGCCTTTCCTCTGGGTCTGCCCGTCCAGTATCCCCGAACGCCGGAGAGTCGCGTTCCCATGACCGCTGTACGGACGCCTGGGGCCGGGCCCCGCAACGGCGAGGAGCGGGCCCGGTTGTTCCGGACCCGCCCCGTGCACTGCTGTGCCGCTAGCCCTTGCGGGAGTAGTTCGGTGCTTCGACCGTCATCTGGATGTCGTGCGGGTGGCTCTCCTTGAGGCCCGCCGACGTGATGCGGACGAAGCGGCCGCGGTCCTGCAGCTCGGGGACCGTGCGGCCGCCGACGTAGAACATCGACTGGCGCAGGCCGCCGACGAGCTGGTGCACGACCGCGGAGAGCGGGCCGCGGTAGGGGACCTGGCCCTCGATGCCCTCGGGGATGAGCTTGTCGTCGCCGCCCACGCCCTCCTGGAAGTAGCGGTCCTTGGAGAAGGAGCGCTGGTCGCCGCGGGACTGCATCGCACCGAGCGAACCCATGCCGCGGTACGACTTGAACTGCTTGCCGTTGATGAAGAGCAGCTCGCCCGGGGACTCCTCGCAGCCGGCGAGCAGCGAGCCGAGCATCACCGTGTCGGCGCCCGCGACCAGGGCCTTGGCGATGTCGCCGGAGTACTGGAGGCCGCCGTCGCCGATGACCGGGACGCCGGCCGCCTTGGCGGCGAGCGCGGCCTCGTAGATCGCGGTGACCTGCGGGACGCCGATGCCGGCGACGACGCGGGTGGTGCAGATGGAGCCGGGACCGACGCCGACCTTGATGCCGTCGCAGCCGGCGTCGATCAACGCCTGGGCGCCGTCGCGCGTGGCGACGTTGCCGCCGATGACGTCGACGGTGGAGTTCGACTTGATCTTGGCGACCATGTCGCCGACCAGGCGGGAGTGACCGTGGGCGGTGTCGACGACGATGAAGTCGGCGCCCGCCTCGATTAGGGCCTGGGCGCGCTCGTACGCGTCGCCCGCGACACCGACGGCCGCGCCGACGAGAAGCCGGCCGCCCTTGTCCTTGGCGGCGTTCGGGTACTGCTCGGCCTTGACGAAGTCCTTGACGGTGATGAGGCCCTTGAGGATGCCCGCGTCGTCGACCAGCGGAAGCTTTTCGATCTTGTGGCGGCGCAGCAGCTCCATGGCATCCACGCCCGAGATGCCGACCTTGCCCGTGACCAGCGGCATCGGGGTCATGACCTCGCGCACCTGGCGGCTGCGGTCCGACTCGAAGGCCATGTCGCGGTTGGTGACGATGCCGAGGAGCTTGCCCGCCGCGTCGGTGACCGGGACGCCGGAGATGCGGAACTTCGCGCAGAGCTGGTCGGCCTCGCCCAGCGTCGCGTCCGGGTGCACCGTGATCGGGTCGGTGACCATGCCGGACTCGGAGCGCTTGACCAGGTCGACCTGGTTGGCCTGGTCGGCGATCGAGAGGTTGCGGTGCAGCACGCCGACGCCGCCCTGACGGGCCATGGCGATGGCCATGCGCGCCTCGGTGACCTTGTCCATGGCGGCGGACAGCAGCGGGACGTTCACGCGCACGTTGCGCGAGATGAGGGAAGAGGTGTCGATCGCGTCAGGCGACATGTCCGACGCGCCCGGCAGCAGCAGCACGTCGTCGTAGGTCAGTCCGAGCGTGGCGAATTTGTCGGGCACTCCGTCGGCGGTCATGACACCTTCCCAAATGGTCTTGCTCAGCGCGGATGTCCATGCTAACGGGATACCGACGCGTCTCATTCCACGACCAAGGTCAAGCAGAAGTTTCGTCGTTTCCTACGATTGCATCCCACGCCGGAGCCCACGCGGGGTACCGGCACGGACCTCTGGCGAGAACCCGCGCACGGCACGGGCCAGGGACCACGGGGACCGCACGGAACAGACGCGCCGGACCGCGGTGGGGCCGCGTGCCGGCCGCGACCCGGACGGCCGCCTACTGCTCGGCGAGTGCCCTCAGCCGGCTGAGCGCGCGGTGCTGGGCCACGCGCACGGCCCCCGGGGACATCCCCAGCATCTGCCCGGTCTCCTCCGCGGTCAGCCCGACGGCCACCCGCAGCACGAGGAGCTCGCGCTGATTCTCCGGGAGGTTGGCCAGCAGCTTCTTGGCCCAGGCGGCGTCACTGCTGAGCAGCGCGCGCTCCTCCGGGCCCAGCGAGTCGTCGGGCCGCTCCGGCATCTCGTCGGAGGGCACGGCCGTGCTGCCCGGGTGCCGCATGGCGGCCCGTTGCAGGTCGGCGACCTTGTGTGCGGCGATCGCGAAGACGAAGGCCTCGAAGGGCCGACCGGTGTCCCGGTAGCGCGGCAGCGCCATCAGGACGGCGACACAGACCTCCTGCGCCAGGTCCTCGACGAAGTGACGAGCGTCACCCGGCAATCGTGAGAGCCGGGTGCGGCAGTAACGGATCGCGAGGGGGTGCACGAAGGCGAGCAGGTCGTGCGTGGCCTGCTCGTCGCCCTCCACCGCCCTGCGTACGAGCGCGCTGACGCCCCCGGCACTGCCGCCCTTGGCGGTGCTGGTCGGGCCTGTGGCCGCGGGTGACCCCAGGGCCTCGTCGTCGCGCATCAATCCATGGTGCCTTGGCGTCGGAGCATCCGCGCCGCCATGGCCCTTGTTGTGCATCGAAGCGTTATGAGCAGGTGCGCCGGAACTCATCGTCTGCGCCCTCCCCTCCCGCTCGGCCGAATAGTCCCCGAGAGACTCCACACCCTCAAGGATGCGGCATCGCGCACGAAGCGAGACGTCCCCCGGATCGTGCCCCGCCAATCCCCGGGTGCGCACCGGGTACGGCGGGGACAGGGATGCCCTCGACAGCAAGAGCCGTCGAGGGCGGCGCGCCGCCCCGTCAGCGGGTGGCGGACGGGACCGCTCTCGACGATCCGCGGCCTGTGGCGGACCGGGCAGGGCCCGGCCACACCCGGGGGGTCAGCGGACCAGACCCCAGCGGAAACCGAGTGCCACGGCGTGCGCCCGGTCCGAGGCGCCGAGCTTCTTGAACAGCCGGCGGGCGTGCGTCTTGACCGTGTCCTCGGAGAGGAAGAGCTCGCGCCCGATCTCCGCGTTGGACCGGCCGTGGCTCATGCCCTCCAGCACCTGGATCTCGCGCGCGGTGAGCGTGGGCGCGGCGCCCATCTCGGCCGAGCGGAGCCGGCGCGGGGCCAGTCGCCAGGTCGGGTCGGCGAGGGCCTGGGTGACCGTGGCCCGCAGTTCGGCGCGCGAGGCGTCCTTGTGCAGATACCCACGGGCGCCGGCGGCGACCGCGAGGGCCACGCCGTCCAGGTCCTCGGCCACCGTCAGCATGATGATGCGGGCGCCGGGGTCGGCCGAGAGCAGTCGGCGGACCGTCTCCACACCGCCCAGCCCGGGCATCCGTACATCCATCAGAATCAGGTCGGAGCGGTCGGCGCCCCAGCGGCGGAGGACTTCCTCGCCGTTGGCAGCCGTCGTCACACGCTCGACGCCGGGCACGGTGGCAACCGCGCGGCGGAGCGCCTCTCGGGCAAGCGGGGAGTCGTCGCAGACGAGGACGGATGTCATGACCGCCCTCCGCAGCTGCTGATGCGCGTCACCTTGAGCCTCCAGGCTGGTACGTATCGTCACCTGTGCGGTCGATGCTCCCGGACACCTGTCCGAGAACTTATTGGTTCAACCGCCTTCGCACTCTCAACGATGGTCACTCGAAAGAGTTACGGGTCGGACGGACACCTTCAGCACTCTACGTGAGGAAGCGATCACGGCGTCGGAGGCGCGAGCAGTCTGTCCTCCATCTGGAGCTATGCCCTATTTGGCGGCTTTCCTTCCGTTTCGCACGTGTCTGAGGCTAGATTCCCAATGAGTCATATTTACATCTACTCCGACAGTAGGTGTGGAGACATGGACCCTATCCGCCTCAGTACCGGCACCAAGAGGGACTACCAATGGCAGATTTCTCCCGCCTCCCCGGACCGAACGCCGACCTCTGGGACTGGCAGCTGCTAGCCGCCTGCCGCGGGGTCGACAGCTCCCTCTTCTTCCACCCGGAAGGCGAGCGGGGCGCGGCCAGGAGCGCGCGCGAGGCCTCGGCTAAAGAGGTCTGCATGAGATGCCCGGTGCGTTCGGAATGCGCCGCGCACGCACTCGCCGTCCGAGAGCCCTACGGGGTGTGGGGCGGCCTCACCGAGGACGAGCGCGAGGAACTGATGGGCCGCGCCCGGCATCGTCTGATCCCCGCGTCGAGTGCGAACGGACCGATCACGCCGAACTGAGAGCCGGCGAAGCGCCTGAAGGAACGTTTCTCCGAATCGTCGGCACGCCCGGGTGTGTCGCCGCCCGGCCCGCGGTTCACCCGCTCGGCCGTATCCGACCGTCCGACATGTGCGCCCCCGGCCGCCGCCGGGGGCTGCACGGGTCGGCGCGCGGCCCGCCGGGGGCGGGCACTGGGTCAGCGCGGCCC
>NZ_JBSGZP010000501.1:0-5548 GCF_053611065.1 Streptomyces sp. NPDC054840 | reverse complement strand
TCCCAGCGCAGTGGCGCCGATACCGGGGCGTGCGGGCGGGGGCGGACCGAGTAGGCGGAGGCGATCGTGCGGTCGCGTGCCGTCTGGTTGTAGTCGACGAAGATCCGCTCGCCGCGCTCTTCCTTCCACCAAGCCGTCGTGACCTTGCCCGGCATTCGGCGCTCCAGTTCCCGGCCGAGGGCGATGGCGCACCGGCGGACCTCGGTGAAGGTCCAGCGCGGCTCGATCGGCACGAAGACGTGCAGCCCTCGGCCACCCGAGGTCTTGGGCCAGCCACGCAGCCCCAATTCTCCCAGGAGGGCTCGCAGTTCATGGGCGGCCGCCACCGCATGGTGGTAGTCGGTGCCCGGCTGTGGGTCCAGGTCGATCCGGAGCTCATCGGGGCGGTCGGTGTCCTCGCGCCGCACCGGCCAGGGATGGAAGGTGAGGCACCCCAGGTTCGCCGCCCACAGGACGGCGGCCGGTTCGGTCGGGCAGATCTCGTCGGCCGAGCGGCCGCTCGGGAACTCGATGTGCGCCGTGGGGATCCAGTCGGGGAGGTTCTTCGGGGCCCGCTTCTGGAAGAAGGACTCGCCCTCCACCCCGTCCGGGAAGCGCTCCAGGGTCGTCGGACGGTTGCGCAGGGCGCGCGTGATGCCGGGCGCGACAGCCAGGTAGTACTCGGCCACATGCCTCTTGGTGAGGCCGCGCTCCGGGAAGTACACCTTGTCCGGGCTGGACAGTCGTACCGTCCGCCCTCCCGCGTCCAGCTCGATCGCATTACCGGCAGCACCCATGTGCGCCACGGTAGGCGGGCCCGGTGGTACGCGCATACCGGGCGGGGCCGGACGTACCACCGCAGAATCGAAGGCATGGATCTGCCCGTGATGCCGCCCGTGAAGCCGATGCTCGCCAAGTCCGTCGCGAAGATCCCGCCAGGGATGCAGTACGAAGCCAAGTGGGACGGATTCCGGGCCATCGTCCACCGCGACGGCGCCGAGATCGAGATCGGCAGCCGGACGGGTAAGTCCCTGACGAGGTACTTCCCCGAGTTGGTGGGGGCTCTGAAAAGCAATCTGCCCAGCCGGTGCGTCATGGACGGCGAGATCGTGATCGTGCACGGCGGGCGGCTCGACTTCGACCGCCTGACCGAGCGGATCCATCCCGCCCAGTCCCGGGTCGCCCTGCTGGCCGAGAGGACCCCGGCCAGTTTCGTCGCCTTCGACCTGCTCGCCCTCGGTGACGAGTCACTCCTCGACACCCCGCTCGCCGACCGTCGTACGGCCCTCGTCCGGTCCCTGTCCACTGCTCGGCCCCCCGTGCATCTCGCGCCCGCGACCACCGATCCCGCGCTCGCGCGGGAGTGGTTCGAGCGATTCGAGGGCGCCGGTCTGGACGGGGTGATCGCGAAACCCCTCGATCTCCCCTACCGGCCGGACGCCCGCCTCATGTTCAAGGTCAAACACGAACGTACGGCGGACGTCGTCGTCGCGGGTTTCCGTTTCCACAAGAGCGGTCCGATTGTCGGATCGCTGCTGCTCGGCCTGTACGACGCCCACGGCACCCTCCAGCACGTGGGCGTGTGCGCCGCCTTCCCCATGAAGCGCCGCGCCGAATTGGTGGAGGAACTCGAACCCCTGCGCATGCCCGACCCGACCGGCCACCCGTGGGCAGCCTGGGCCGAGGAGGCCGCCCACGAGAGTGCCCGGCTGCCTGGTGCGCAGAGCCGCTGGACCGGCACGAAGGACCTGTCATGGGTGCCGCTGCGACCGGAGCGGGTCGTCGAGGTGAGGTACGACCACATGGAGGGCGACCGCTTCCGGCACACGGCCCAGTTCCACCGCTGGCGGGCCGACCGGACACCCAAGAGCTGCACCTACGCCCAGTTGGAGGAGGTCGTCGGATACGACCTCGCCGAGGTGCTCGGCCCCACCGCCGGCCCCACCGCCGACCCGGCCGCCGGGGCCGCAGGCTGAGCGGCCGCCGCTGTCCGGCCGCCACGACCCTGCCGCGACCACCCCGCCTCAGCCCCCCGCCGCAGCCCCGCGCCTCAGCCCGCCGTCAGCTTCTCCCACTCCTCCCGGTCCGGCCCCGACCCGTTCGGCGCGTAGTGCGGCCGAGCCGCCAGCCAGCGCGTCACCCGGGCGCGGATCTCCGGATCCGCGTACGCCCGCTCGGGCGGCTCCGCCAGATGCCGGACCCGCGCCCGCGCCCGCATCACCACGGGATCCTCCAGCGCGCAGTCGAACAGCGCGGACACCTGGCGCGCCGTCCCGCCACGCACCGCCCGGGTCGCGAAGCGCTCCCCGATCGCCGCGTCCGCGACGACCTGGAAGTCGAACCACGGCTTCAGGGTGCGCTCCGCCCACGCGTGGTGATCGGCGGCGTACCGCGCCGATCCCGGGTCCCGGTGCGCCGTACGGGCCACCCTGCGCGCGGCCCACAGCGCGAACGAGGTGCCCTGCCCGAGGGTCGGGTTGGTGTGCGCGATCGAGTCCCCGACCGGCACCAGCCCCGTCACCACCGGGCCCGCTTCGTCGACCAGCGCGCTCCACCGGTTGTCCAGGCTCGCCGTGGCCAGGACCCCCGACAGCGGCTCGGCGCCCAGTCCCAGCCAGGCCGCGCCGGGCGGGAAGGCGCGTGCCGCCGCCTCGAAAACGGCGGGGTCGCGCAGCGCCGAGCGCGTGGTGTCCGCGGTGTGCACGAACAGCGTCACGGCGAAGACCCGGTTGTCGGCCGGGAAGACGGCGCACCCGGCGAACGGCCCGCCGGTCACCGCCCACGGCTTGCGCGGCCCCTCGTCCATGCCCTCGGGCAGCCGGTACCAGCGGCAGAAGTACGCGAGCCCGGTGCGGTGCCGCTCCACGACGGGTGGCCGGCAGCCGGCCTCGGCCAGCCTGCGTTCCGTGCCGCCGCGTCGCCCGCCGGCATCCACGACGAGGTCCCCCGGGTAGCTCGCGGTCTCGGTGGTCACTCCCGTCACTTGGATCCCGGGGCCCTCGGGCGAGCCCGGGGCCGTGATCAGCCCGCTGACCGGCTCCCCGTACCGGACGACGACCCCCGGTTCCGCGCGCAGCGCCGTGGCCAGCGCGCTCTCCAGCACGATGCGCCTGGCCTGCAGCATCACGAGGTCCTCGTCGCCGGGCCGCGCGGGCGGACGTACGTCGAACCAGTCCAGCTCGTTCCGTTCGCGGGCGCCGAGCCGGAGCATCTGCTCGTGGACGTCGGGCAGATCGCCGCGCAGGACGTTGCGGGCGGCCCCGAGCAGCACGTGCGGCTGGGCCGCCTGCGGTACGGTCGGCCGCCGCCAGCCGAAGAAGTCACGGTCGAGCGCCGTGCCCGGGGCCCGCGTATCGCGCTCGAAGACCTCCGCCGTGTGTCCGCGCCGCGCCGCGAGCAGGGCGGTGGCGGCCCCCGCGACACCTCCGCCGATGACCAGCACATGTGCCATGGAGCGTCCCCCCGAGCCGTTGGACCGTACGACGATCACACCGCCAAGAGCCTGCACGAACGGAAGCCGGCCGAAACCCGCACAAATATCCGAAAATCGCTCAGACGCCCGCCTCCGGTGACCCGCCTCCGGCGACCCCGCCCCCGGTGACCCGCCCCCGGCCACCCCGCGCACGGCTCACACGCCGGCGCCCGAGCGATGGACCTCCAAGGCCCGCCGGGTCTCCGTCTCGATCAGGTCGGTGTTGATGGCCACCGCCGCCCTCACCCCCTGGGCTGCCGCGCCCGGGACCTTCTCCAGCGGGGAGCTCACATTGCCCGCGACCCAGACCCCGGGCAGAGCGGTGGCCCCGGTGGCCGGGTCGGACTCGACGCAGGTGCCGATCGCCAGCCCGTCCCGCTCCATCACCACGGTCGGCAGACCGAGGCCGGTCAGGACGCCCGAACGGGCGGTGAACCGCGGGGCGACCACCAGGGCCCGGCACTCCACCACGGCGCCACCCGCCAGGGTCACGCCGGCCAGCCGGTCCTCCTGGACCGCGAGGCCGGTCACCTCGCCCTCGACGACCCCGACCGCGAGGGCGGCCAGCAGTTCCCGGTCCTGGGCGGTGAGCCGCCAGGTGTGCGCGAGCAGGGTGGTCCGCTCGCTCCACTGCCGCCAGAGCTGGGCCTGGTGCACGGCGAGGGGCCCGTCGGCCAGCACCGCGATCGGCCGGTCCCGGACTTCCCAGCCGTGGCAGTACGGGCAGTGCAGGACGTCCCGTCCCCAGCGCGCCCCGAGACCCGGCACGGCGGGCAGCTCGTCCACCAGGCCGGTGGCGACCAGCAGTCGGCGCGCTCCGACGGTCCTGCCGTCCCCGCAGCGCACCAGGAAACTCCCGTCGGGCAGCCGGTCCGCGGCCACGGCCGTGGCCGGCCGGATCTCCCCGCCGTAGCCGGCCACCTCCGCCCGCCCCTTGGCCAGCAGCGCGGCGGGGCTCTCCCCGTCCTGCCCGAGGTACCCGTGCATGTGCGCGGCCGGGGCGTTGCGTGGGCTGCCGGAGTCGATGACCAGTACCGAACGGCGGGCCCGGACCAGGGTCAGGGCCCCGGCCAGCCCGGCGGCCCCACCGCCCACGACCACCACGTCGAAGGAGCTGTCGCTTGCGTTGTCCATGCCTGAGAGGGTCCGCCCAGGGCTGCCCGCTTGACAAATGTTGTTGCCGAAGCGGCAAATGGGTCCATGGCCACCGAGGAGCAGGACGAGGAACTCGCCGACGTGCTCACCGCCGTTGGGCCGCGGCTGCGCGCCCTGCGCCGACAGCGCGGCACCACGCTGGCCCAGCTCAGCGAGACCACCGGCATCTCGCTCTCGACCCTCTCCCGGCTGGAGTCCGGACAGCGCCGGCCGACGCTGGAGCTGCTGCTTCCGCTGGCCAGGGCGCACCGGGTGGCGCTCGACGAGCTGGTCGGCGCCCCCGAGACCGGGGACCCCCGGATCCGCCCGCGCCCGTTCGTCCGGCACGGCAGCACCTACGTGCCGCTGACCCGGAAATTCAGCGGGGTGCACGCCTTCAAGCAGATCCTCCCGCCCCTCGAAGGTCCGCCGCCCGAGCCCGAGCTGCAGGTCCACGAGGGCTACGAGTGGCTGTACGTGCTCGCCGGACGCATCCGGCTGCTGCTCGGCGCGCACGACCTCGTCCTCGGTCCGGGCGAGGCCGCCGAGTTCGACACCCACACGCCGCACGCCTTCTTCAACGCGGGTCCGCAGCCGGCGGAGTTCCTCAGCCTCTTCGGCCCCCAGGGCGAGCGGATCCATGTACGGGCACGGCCCACCCCTCCCTCGGAAGGACGTCCATGACCACCATCGGCGAACGCCCCGAACGGGCCCTGCCCCAGCCTCACGCCGTCGTCGGCGTCGGACTGGTCGTCGTCGCGGCGGACGGCCGGGTGCTGCTCGGCCAGGCGCACGACGGCCGCTGGGAGCTGCCCGGCGGCAAGGTCGACCCCGGGGAGGGCTTCGAGCGGGCCGCCGCCCGGGAACTCGCCGAGGAGACGGATCTGCGGGCGGCCCCCGAGGCGATCCGGATCCTCTCCGTGCAGATCGACGCGCAGGCCGGACTGACCCGGAGCTGGCGGC
>NZ_JBSGZP010000500.1:1525-5552 GCF_053611065.1 Streptomyces sp. NPDC054840 | reverse complement strand
GCCCTCACCCCACGTCACCTCACGTACCAGCCTCACTCGACGTGTCACTGTCGGTGTCAGCGCTTCAGTGCGTCTTTCGCCTTCTGGGCGGCCTGCTTCGCGTCACCCATCTTCTGCTCGCCCCGCCCCTTGGCCTCCAGGCTTTCGTTCCCCACCGCCTTGCCCGTGCTCTCCTTCATCTTGCCCTTGGTCGTCTTGGCGACGTTCTTGACCTTCTTGCCCGCACCCATCGCTCTCACCTCCCCGCCACTCGGCGCTTGGCAGTACAAGCCTGCCCAGCCCCTACCCCTCGCGAGAGCGGATACGCATGTCAGCAGATTTACGTTCTCGTCGTATGAAATCGGGTAGGGGCACACATGGTCGTGCCCAGAGGGTCAGGTTCTCCCATGGATACGGAACTGGGCCCGCCTGAGAACGTCGCCCGCAGCTGCAGGGAGGAATCGTGAAGTTCACCCCGGGGCGCCACGGACACAAGTGGAGACGGCGATGGACACTTGTCCGCTGGATTCGACGACCCGTCGTGGGGCGGATCCTCTTGCGACTGGCCGCATGGGGCTTGCGAGTGATGATGTGGGCCGCTCGGCGGGCGCTGCGTCGCAGGATGACACGCGTCCTGCATGGGTGACGGACAGACCGCACACGGGCGCACCGCGACGCACGGGGCAGGATGCCGGAGTGGGTGGGGTCCGCCGGATCCAGAGCGACCCCCGGCCTCACCGGGCTCAGGCCCCCCGTGCGGCGCGCATGCGGTGATCGAAGAAAACGGCTCACGGGGAAGCCGTTCCGCGTATCGAAAAGACCGGCGTCCGGTCGCCGCTTCCCCCTAGTGCCTGGCACGGCTGAAGAGGCGGAAGACGCCGAGGAGGATGAGCGAGCCGACGACGGCGGCGATCCACGTCGAAAACTCGAAGAAGCCGTCGATGGAGTCGACTCCGAAAATCACCTTACCGAGCCACCCGCCGAGCAGGCCGCCCGCAATACCTATCAATATGGTGATGATGATGCCGCCCGGGTCCTTCCCAGGCATCAACATTTTGGCGATGATGCCCGCGAACAGACCGATAAGAATCCAAGCAAGTATGCCCATGATTCCTTCCTGTCTCGCCGCGTGAATGAGCGGTGCACTTCTGCCTCTTCGATGTTCCCACCACGTCGACCCACTCGGCCCACGGCCAAGGATCGGCGCGGTCAACTCAACGCGTCCTTGCCCTTCTCCTTGACGCGCCGAGCATTGCCCCGGGCTTCCAGAGCGGCACCCTTGGCGGCCAGAGTCTCCTTACCCAAGGCGTGGGCCGCCTTCTTCACAGCCCTTCCCGCGACTCGTTCTATTTCAGCCTTCGCTTTCTCACCAGTGCCCATGTCATCTCCTGAACACCTTTATTACGTATATGTCCGTGCCTGCGACTCCCAAACGATTCACGCGAGACCGGTTCTCCCCTGGAGCAGCTGGTCAGGGGAGGACGCCGGCCGGACCGCACACCGACCTTGCGCACACGGACTGCCGTTCGCCGTTCGCCTCAGTCGGCGGGTCCGAGTACGGCCAGTACCCGGTCCGGTGTCAGAGGCAGTTCACGCAGTCGGTGACCGGTGGCGTGGCAGAAGGCGTTCCCGATCGCGGCCGCCGTCCCGACGATGCCGATCTCGCCGATGCCCTTGCTGCCCATGGGGTTGAGGTGTTTGTCGTGTTCGTCGATCCAGTGGGCCTCGATGGTGGGTACGTCGGCGTGCGCCGGTACGTGATACGCGGCGAGGTCGCTCTCGGCGAAGTCGCCGAACGTCGCGTCCATCGTGCTGTGTTCGGTCAGGGCCATGCCGAGTCCCATCACCATGCCGCCCTTGTACTGCGACCGCGCGGTGAGCGGGTTGAGGATGCGGCCGGCGGCGAAGACCCCCAGCATGCGACGTACGCGGACCTCCCCGGTGACCGTGTCGACGCCTACCTCGGCGAAGTGCGCACCGAAGGCGTGCCGGGCGTACGGGGACTTCTGCTTGGCGGACTGTGTGGTGTCGGCGGACGCGGACAGCCCCCCGGTCGGCAGCGGCCCGTGGTGGCGGTCCAGGCGGGCGGTCAGGGCGGTGCAGGCGTCGTGCACGGCCCACCCCCAGGAGGCGGTGCCCGATGAGCCCCCGGCGAGCGATGCCGACGGCAGGCCGGTGTGTCCGATGGCGACGGACACGGAGTCGAGCGGTACGCGCAGGGCATCCGCTGCTACCTGGGCCAGGACGGTACGGGCGCCCGTTCCGATGTCGGTGGCGTTGACCTCGACGAGGTAGCTGCCGTCGGGGCGGGCGTGTGCCCGCGCGGTGGAGGGCGCGACGAGGACGGGGTAGGTGGCGGCGGCCACGCCGCTGCCGATGAGGTACGGGCCTTCGCGGCGCGGCTCGCGGGACTCGGCCCAGCCGAACCGCTCGGCGCCGTCACGCAGACATTCGACGAGGTGACGGCTGCTGAAGGGGAGGCCGCTGTCGGGCTCGGTGAGGGGTTCGTTGCGCACGCGCAGCTCGATCGGGTCGATGCCGAGGGCGTCGGCGAGTTCGTCCATCGCCGATTCGAGGGCGTACATGCCGGGCGCCTCTCCGGGTGCACGCATCCAGGACGGAGTGGGAACGTCGAGGGGCACGACCCGGTGAGTGGTACGGAGGTCGGGCACGGCGTACATGACGCGGGCCGGCACCGCCGCCTGTTCGACGAACTCGCGGACGCGCGAAGTGTGGGTGGTCATCTCGTGCGTCAGGGCGGTCAGGGTGCCGTCGGTCCGGGCGCCGAGCCGGAGGCGGTGGAGGGTGGGGGCACGGTGGCCGACGGTGGCGGGCAGGTGGGCGCGCGGCAGGGCGAGTTTGACGGGCCTGCCGTAGTGACGCGAGGCCATCGCCGCCAGGACCACGTGCGGGCGGGGGGTGCCCTTGGAGCCGAACCCGCCGCCGACGTGCTCGGAGACTACGGTGACCTCGTCCTCGGTCAGCTTGAGCAGGGCGGCCAGCGTGCTCCGCACGGGGCCCGCGCCCTGGCTGGAGTCGTACACCGTGAGGTGGTGGCGTTCCTCGTCCCAGTCGGCGACGGCGGCGTGCGGTTCCATGGGGTGGTTGTGCAGGGGCGGCACCGCGTAGACGCAGTCGATCCGCACGGGGGATGCGGCGAGCGCCGCGTCCGGATCCCCTTGTTCGCGGTGTGCCGGATAGCCTCCGTTGGCCTCTTCGGGGATGTAGGCGCCTTGGTGATCGGCGCTGAGGGCGACGTCGTGGGGCTCGGCCGCGTAGGTGAGGCCCACCGTGGAGGCGGCGGCCCGGGCGCCCTCCAGGGTGTCGGCGACGGCCAGGGCCACGTACCAGCCACGGTGGGGCACGCGCAGGTCCTGGAGGAGGTGCAGGGTGGGGTCGTCCACCGCGCCGAGACGGGGCGCGTCGTACGGGGTCAGCACACCGATCACACCGGGCAGGGCGGTTGCGGCCGACGTGTCGAAGGAGGTGACACGGCCGCGGGCGATCGTGGCGGGCACGGGCCAGGCGTAGGCGCAGTCGGGGGGTGTGTGGTCGGCGGCGTAGCGGGCGGCTCCGGTGACCTTCTCGCGTCCCTCGATGCGCCGGGCGGGGCTCCCGAGGGCGGACGGGCTGTCGGGCACGGCCGGCGTGCCAGGCATGGCCGGCGTGCCGGGCATGGTGGGCGCGGTGGGTGTGGTGGGCATCGCGGGTCCCCTTGTCTGTACGGGGGCGGTCACGGCCGGGGGCCGGCGGCAGGGCCGTCGGAGGCGGAGCGGATCAGGGTGGTGAGGGCGTCGCGGGCGAGGTTACGGGCGAGGTCGACCTTGAACGCGTTGTCGCGCAGGGGCCGGGCCGCGGCCAGTTCGGCGTCCACGGCTTCCCGTACCGCCTGGTCGGTGGGTACGGCACCGGTGAGCCGCGCCTCGGCGGTGGTGGCGCGCCAGGGGCGGTGGGCGAGGCCGCCGAAGGCGAGGGCGACGTGGCGTACGCGGCCGTCGCCGACTTCGAGTACGGCGGCCACCGAGGCGAGGGCGAAGGCGTACGAGGC
>NZ_JBSGZP010000500.1:0-1515 GCF_053611065.1 Streptomyces sp. NPDC054840 | reverse complement strand
GTCACGGGCCTTGCGGTAGAGGGAGACGGATCCCGGCACGGCCGGTGGCAGGATCACGGCGGTGACGATCTCGCCCGGGCGGATGACGGTGTCCCGCTCGGGGTGCTCGCCGGGAAGCCGGTGGAAGTCGGCCGCCGCCACCTCGCGGGTAGCGTGCTCACCGCCGTACAGCTCGATCCGGGCATCCAGGACGGTGAGGGCCACTGCCATGTCCGAGGGGTGGGTGGCGATGCAGTGCGCGGAGTGGCCGAGGACGGCGTGGTCACGGTGTACCGCGTCGCGGGCCGCGCAGCCGGTGCCGGGTTCCCGCTTGTTGCAGGGCTTGGACACGTCCTGGAAATACGGACAGCGGGTGCGCTGGAGCAGGTTCCCGCCGATGGTGGCGACGTTGCGCAGCTGTCCGGACGCGCCGGCGAGGAGTGCCTGCGACAGTGCGGGGTAGCGGGTGCGAACCAGGGCGTGCACGGCCAGATCGGTGTTGCGTACGCCGGCTCCGACCCGGAGCGTTCCGGTGGGCAGCTCCTGGATGTCGTGGAGGGGCACCCGGGTGAGGTCGATGAGGGTGTCCGGGGTTTCCACGCCGTGCTTCATGAGGTCGACGAGGTTGGTTCCGCCGGCGAGGTATCGGGAGCCGGGGTGGCCGGCATAGGCGGCTGCCGCTTCCTGGAGGCTGCTGGCGTGTACGTAGGCGAAGGGCTTCACGCGGTCACGTCCGGGGTCGGGGCGGGGGGCTGGGCAGGGCCCTCGACGGCACTGCAGGCCGCTACGGCGTCGGCGATCCCGTTGTAGGCGCCGCAGCGGCAGAGGTTGCCGCTGAGCCGTTCCCTGATCTCTTCGGCGGTCAGGACGACCGGGCGGACGATGCCGGCCGCAGTCGCCGCGTCCGTGACATGCGAAGGGTGTCCGGCGGCGGCTTCCCGCAGGACCCCGACGGCGGAGCAGAGCTGGCCTGGGGTGCAGTAGCCGCACTGGAAGGCGTCGTGGTCGAGGAAGAACTGCTGGAGGGAGGACAGTGCGCCGTCGGCGTCGGCGAGCCCCTCCACGGTGGTGATCTCGGATCCGTCCTGGGCCACGGCCAACATCAGACAGCTGTTGGCACGCCGGCCGTCGACGAGAACGGTGCAGGCTCCGCACTGCCCGTGGTCGCAGCCCTTCTTGGCACCGGTCAGGTCCAGCAGCTCCCGCAGGGCGTCGAGGAGGGTGGTGCGGTTGTCCAGGTCCAGGACGTGGGTCCCGCCGTTGACGCGGAGCGCGACGCGCGAGCGGTGCGGGTCGGACGGTGGGTCGGCCTGTTGCATGGGATTGCGCACACGTGCAGCCACGACTGTCCCTTATCTCCGGTTATGGGAAGTATGGTCTATCGCCTTCCCTGGACGGGCCGTGCCACACGTCCCCGAAGTGATGAACTCGGAGCGCTCGGTCGGGTCTCCCCGAAGGCGCGGGTCGGCCGGGCGGCCCTGCGGCCCGGCCGGCTCAAGCGCCGAGGACCCGTCGCGCTGGGCGGCTGAGTTCCCT
>NZ_JBSGZP010000499.1:0-5563 GCF_053611065.1 Streptomyces sp. NPDC054840 | reverse complement strand
TCCGGGGGACGGGGCCGCCGCCATGTCCGGGCGCGTGCCGTCGGACGTCATGGCGTGACGGCTGTGGCGCTCCTCCCGGTGCGCGTGACTTCGCTCCCATGACGGCTCAGACCCTCGATGGCGCGAATCGGGGCTGCTAGCGTGACGCCGTTTGTCCAACGGGGAGGAGTTCGGGCCATGCTGGCTGGGCGGCGTATCAGGTTCACCGCGGTACTGGTGGCGGTCGTGTTCGCACTGACCGGGTTCTCGTCGCACGGCGGGAGCAGCAGCAGCGGGAGCAGCGGGAGCGGCGGCAAGAGCAAGAGCAAGAGCGGCAGCAGCGGTGGCGGGTGCTCCAGCTCCAAGAGCAAGAAGAAGAGCCACGGCAGCGGCAACAGCACGGCCACGGCCACCGCGTCGCCCGCCGGGAGCCCGAGCGGCGCCCCGGTCACGGCCGTGGTGGTCACCTGCGTCGGCGGCACCCCGCCGGTCACCACGGTCAGGTTCACCTCGAACGTGGACCGCAGGACGACCTTCTCGGTGAACCTGTACCGGGAAGGCGCGAACGGCGCCACCGTCGAGTCGACCGTCGTCGAGGAGACCCTGGGCGCCCGCGAGAGCCGCGTGGTCAGCGTTCCGCTCGAGGAGCCCTCGCGTGCGGGCGAGGTCACCACGTGCAGGCTCGACCGGCCCGCCGAATCGTCCGGCACCGGGACGCCGCGCCCGGCCACGACGACGTCGGGCGGCTCCCGGCCCACGCCCGGGTCCACCCCGAAGAAGCCCGGCCCGAAGTCCACGCGCAAGCCCTGAAGCCGCGCGTCAGCGCAGCCTGAACTCCGTACCCGGCCGCCGGGAGCCGAACAGCTCCGCCTGCCGCTCCGGCGCCAGGTTCCCCAGCGCGATCAGCGCCGGAGCCTGCGCCAGCGCCTGCTGGAGTGCGGCCTGCTTCGCCGACCACAGCGCTCGTACGGTGCCCTGCACGGCCTCCGTCGGGAAGCCGGCCAGGGTCTCGGCCGCCCGCAGGGCCGCCGGCAGCAGCGCGTCGGGCGCGGTCAGCTCCGAGACCAGTCCGATCTCGTGGGCCCGGCGCGCGGACAGCCGCTCGGCCGTGCCCATCAGGGACATCCGGGCCGCCTCGCCGAAGGGCATGCGCTGCGCCATGTGGACGGCCTCGTAGGCGCTGACCATTCCGTAGGTGGTGTGCGGGTCGAAGAAGGTGGCGGTCTCGGAGGCGATCAGGAACTCCGCCTCGCCCAGCAGGTAGAAGGCCCCGCCGCAGGCCATGCCGTTGACGGCGGCGATGACGGGCTTCCACAGGTCGCCCGCCTTGGGCCCGATGGCGATCAGCGGATCGTCGGCCGAGTAGGGGGAGGCGGGCTGCGGCACGTCGACGCCGCGGTCGATGCCGGTGCAGAAGGCGGCCGCTCCGGCGCCGGTCAGCACGACCGCCCGTACCTCCTCGGCGAACCGGAACTCCCGCCAGACGGTGCTTAGTTCGGCGGCGGTGTCCAGGTCGATGGCGTTGTGCCGGTGGACCCGGTCCAGGGTGACGACGGCGACCGCGGTCGCCTTGTCCCGTTCCACCCGCACGGTCATGACTTCTCCAGGACCCAGCGGGGTACGGCCATGCCGCCCGTCTCGGTGAAGACGACGTGCACCCGGGCGCCGATCCGCAGCCGCGCCGGGTCCACCGAGTCGAGCGGGGCGTCGGCCGAGGTCACCAGGTTCCCGGCGAGCCGGATGTGCGGGGCGTCGGCGAGCTCCACGAGGATCACGTTGTACGGGGCCTGCGCGGCGTAGGCGGGCAGCAGCGGCGGGTACGGCCGTACGTAGGACCAGATGCGGCCGCGGCCGCTCATGCGGCGCCACTCGCTGTCGAAGGACCGGCAGTGCGGGCAGCACGGGCGGGGCGGGAAGCGCAGCCGGCCGCAGGTGGCGCAGGCCTGGACGCGGAGCTCGCCCTGGGCGGCGTACTCCCAGAAGGGCGCCCCGTCCTCGTCGGGGACCGGCAGCAGCAGCTCGTCGGCGGCGGTGGAGGCGGTGGTCATCGGGTCAGCTCCTCAGCAGGATCGCGGACGTCGGCACTCCCTCGCCCGCCGTCACCAGGCAGGTCGCGGCGTCCGGCACCTGGGCGGTGGAGACGCCGCGCAGCTGCTTGACGCCCTCGTTGATCAGATTGAAGCCGTGCACGTACGCCTCGGACAGGCCGCCGCCCCCGGTGTTGATGGGGAGCCGGCCGCCCATCTCCAGGGCGCCGCCCTCGGTGAACGCGGCGCCCTCGCCGCGACCGCAGAAGCCGTAGCCCTCCAGGGAGAGCGGGATCAGCGGGGTGAAGGCGTCGTAGATCTGGGCGACGTCCACGTCCTGGGGCCCGAAGTCGGCCTGCTTCCACAGGTGGCGGGCGGCGGTCCAGGCGGGGCCGGACAGGGGGTCGTCGTTCCAGTAGTTGACCATGCCGTGGTGCTGGGCGGGCAGGCCCTGGGCGACGGAGTGGACGTAGACAGGTTTCTGCCGGCAGTCGCGGGCGCGCTCGGCGGAGACGATGACACAGGCCAGCGCCCCGTCGGTCTCCAGGCAGTTGTCGAAGAGGCAGAGCGGGTCGCTGATCACGCGGGAGGTCATGTACATCTCGCGGGTCAGCGGGCGCTCGTACATCATCGCGGCCGGATTGGCGTTGGCCCGGTTGCGGCAGGCCATCGCGACGTTGAAGAGGTGGTCGCGGGTGGCGCCGTACTCGTGCATGTAGCGGCGGGCGAGCATGCCGATCTCGTCGGCGGGGCGCAGCAGGCCGAAGGGTCTGGTCCACTGGCCGGGGGTGGGCAGCTGGGCGGCGGTGTTCTTCCAGGGGCGGGGGCCCGAGCCGCGCTTGCGGGAGCGCCAGGCGACGCCGACGGTGGCCTGGCCGGTGGCGACGGCGGAGGCGAGGTGGCCGACGGTGGCGCAGGAACCGCCTCCGCCGTAGCCGATCTTGGAGAAGAAGGTGACGTCGCCTGCGCCGATGGCCTTGGCGACCTCGACCTCGTCGGTCTCCTCCATGGTGTAGGAGGCGAAGGCGTCGACCTCGGAGGGATCGATGCCGGCGTCGGCGAGGGCCGCCAGGACGGCCCGGCAGGCCAACTCCTTCTCGGACTGCGGCAGTCGTTTGGCAAAGGCGGTCTGTCCGATGCCGACTATTGCCGTCGCGTCCTTGAGCGTTGCCGCCATCGCCACCTCCGGGGTGCGCCAGTACTGACAGCCGCGAAGGCTACAGCTAATCTGACGGATAGTCAGCTACTGGGTCTGCGGGAAGGTGGCACGCGATGGGCGACGACGGGCGCGACGACCGGCACGAGGACGTACGCGGGGACCTGCGCTGGGGCAGCATCGCGCGGCTCGTCCGGGCGGCGGCGGCACAGTACGCCGACCGCGAGGCCGTCGTCGACGGGCGCACCCGGATCAGCTACACGCAGCTCGGCGAACGCGTCGAGCGGGCCACCGCCGCCTGCGTCGCCGCCGGGATCGAGCCCGGCGACCGGGTCGCCGTCTGGGCCCCCAACACCCTGGAGTGGATCGTCTCCGCCCTCGGCGCCGTCTCGGCCGGCGCGGTGCTCGTCCCCCTCAACACCCGTTTCAAGGGCGCGGAGGCCGCGTACGTCCTGCAGCGCAGCCGGGCCCGGCTGCTCTTCGTCACCGGCACCTTCCTCGGCACCTCCTACGTCGCCTCCCTGCGCCGCGCCGCGGCCGAGGGCCCCGGTACCGGCCCGCTGCCCGGACTCCCGCACCTGGAACAGGTCGTCGTCCTCGCCGACGACGCCCCCGACTCCTTCCGCACCTGGAAGGACTTCCTGGCGGGCGGGGACGGCGTACCCGCCGCGGCGGTCCGCGAGCGCGCCGAGGCCATCCGCCCCGAGGCCCCCTCCGACATCATCTTCACCTCCGGCACCACCGGTAGCCCCAAGGGCGCGGTCATCACCCACGCCCAGTCCCTGCGCTGCTACGACGTGTGGAGCGAGCTCGCGGGACTGCGCGAGGGCGACCGCTACCTGATCGTGAACCCCTTCTTCCACACCTTCGGCTACAAGGCGGGGATCATCGCCTGCCTGATGCGCGGGGCCACGATGGTCCCGCAGCCCGTTTTCAACGTGGACACCGTCCTCGCGAACATCGCCGCCGAACGGATCTCCGTACTCCCCGGCCCGCCCACCCTCCACCAGTCGCTGCTCGACCACCCCCAGCGCGGCCACCACGACCTCTCCGCCCTGCGCCTGGTCGTCACCGGTGCGGCCGTGGTCCCCCTGCGGCTCGTCGAACGGCTGCGCGGCGAGCTGCGCATCGCCACCGTCCTCACGGCGTACGGGCTCTCCGAGGCCGGCGGCATCGTCACCATGTGCCGCCGCGGTGACCCCGCGGAGACCGTCTCCGCCACCTCCGGCCGGGCCATACCGGACACGGAGGTGGAGATCCTGGACGCGGACGGGCGGCCGCGGCCGCCCGGGCACGTGGGCGAGATCGCGGTCCGCGGCTACCACGTCATGCAGGGCTACTTCGAGGACCCCGAGGAGACCGCCCGCGCGATCACCCCCGACGGCCGGCTGCACACCGGCGACGTCGGGTACCTGGACGAGGACGGCAACCTGCGCATCACCGACCGGATCAAGGACATGTTCATCGTCGGCGGGTTCAACGCCTACCCCGCCGAGATCGAGCAACTCCTCGGCCTCCACCCGGACATCGCGGACGTCGCGGTGATCGGCGTTCCGGACCCGCGGCTGGGCGAGGTCGGCAAGGCCTACGCGGTCCGCCGCCCCGGCTCCACCCTCACCGCGGACGACCTGATCGCGTGGTCCCGCCGCGAGATGGCCAACTACAAGGTCCCGCGCGCGGTGGAGTTCGTCACGGAACTCCCCCGCAACGCGAGCGGCAAGATCCTCAAACGCGAACTGCGCACCGGATGAAGATCAGCGCTCCCTCGATGAGCTCGGTGTGCCGGGGAGCCTGGGGCAGGTGATCGAGGTCGTCCGCTTCCCAGCCGCTCGGGCGGGGCGGGAGCATCCATGCGGGGAGCTCGGCGGCCATGGTGTCCTCCATGGGGTGCGCTGGTTTCAGCCTTCTCGGCGGCGCCCCCGCATTCCGGGATACGGCGGGGCGGGCACGCTACCGGCGGCGGGCCAGGAGGAGGCGCCAGTGGGGGGTGCCGTCCGGTCGGCGGCCGAAGTGGTCCAAGGCGACCGTTTCCACCGTGAAGCCGGAGTCCGTGAGGTCCTCACGGACTCCGCCCAGCGGGAAGGTCCGGTAGTACATGACGAACGGGGGACGCCACACCGCGTTGCGCACCCGCATCGCCGCGTCGAAGCCCGTCGTCGCCCACCACACCGGGGAACCGAGCGGCAGCGGGGCGCCGATCGGGAAGGCGAAGACACCGCCGTCGCGCAGCGCGGCGTGGATCCCGGAGAAGAGCGCGGGCCGCTCCTTCGGGAGGAAGTGGCCGAAGGCGCCGAAGCTGACCGCCAGGTCGTACGTGTCGGCGAGGGCGGGCGGCAGGGCCCGCGCGTCGGCCCGTACGAAGTCCACGCGCCCGGCGTCCGTGCCGTACCGGCGGCCGGCC
>NZ_JBSGZP010000498.1:0-5580 GCF_053611065.1 Streptomyces sp. NPDC054840 | reverse complement strand
ATGCCGACGACGCCGCGATGCTGGAGCTGCTGGCCCCCTACGCGGGCCAGCGCCACCGCGCGGCCCGCCTCATCCTCCTCGCGGGCCGCACCCCGCCCCGCCGCGCGCCCCGTATGCCGCGCAGTGACATCGGCCGTCTCTGAGCACTGTCGGCCGACCTCGGCCGACCTCGGCGCACTGCAGCCCGGCTCAGCGCACCTCGATGAAGTCCGCCGCGGAGCGTCCCGGCCGGTCCGCCGGGGCCGCCGCAGGGTGCCCCACCGCCACCGTTCCCATCGGGTCCCAGTCCTGCGGCAGCTCCAGCACCTCACGCACCACGTCCCGGCAGAACATCGTCGAGGAGACCCACGCCGACCCCAGCCGCTCCCCGGCCAGCGCGACCAGCAGGTTCTGCACGCCCGCGCCCATCGCGACCACGAACATCTCCCGCTCCGCCGTGTCCCGCCGGGCGTGCCCGTAGTGGTGCGCGCCGTCCGTCACCAGACACGGCACCACCAGATACGGGGCGGCCCGCAGCACGTCCCCGCGCTTGACCCGCTTCGCGACGGACTCCTCGGACTTGCCGTCCGCCCGCAGGTCCGCGATCCACGCGTCCCGCATCGCGTCCAGCAGCCGCATCCGGGAGGCCTCGGACTCCAGCAGGACGAACCGCCACGGTGTCGTGTGGTGCGGGGCCGGGGCCGTCACGGCCGCCGCCACCGCCCGCCGTACCGCCCCGGGGTCCACCGGCTCCGCCGTGAAGGCCCGTACGGTGCGGCGCTGCGTCACGGCTTCCCGCACCGCCTCCGAGGTCCCGAGCCGGAACATGTCGTCGGCCGGGGGACGCACCAGGTCCCGGGCCGAGGAACCCTCGCCCAGTACGTGGGCCAGCCCTCGCACGACGGCCACCGGCAGCCCGGCCGTCTTGCCCTTGACCAGGTCACCGGCGGCGGCCAGCTCGTCCGCGGTCGCCATCACCGTCGCGCTCAGCGGGTTGCCGTGCGCGTCCGCGCCGCCGCGCAGGTCGTCCAGGACCCGCACCCCGGCAGAGCCGATCGCCACGTCCGTCAGTCCGGTGCGCCACGGCCGCCCGAAGGTGTCCGTCACGACCACGCCCACGTCCACGGACAGGGTGTCGCGCACGCCCGCGCGGATCGCGGCGGCCGAGCCGTCCGGGTCCTCGGGCAGCAGCAGCACCGTGCCGGGGGCGGTGTTGGAGGCGTCCACGCCGGCCGCGGCCATCACCAGGCCCTGCCGGTTCTCGACGATCCGCAGCGGACCCCGGCGCGCGACCACCCGTACGGTCTCGGCGTCTATCGCCGCTTCGCGCGAGTCGGCCTGCACGATCCGGCCCTCGGCCTTGGAGACGATCTTCGAGGTGACCAGCAGGACGTCCCCGTCCCGCAGGTCGGGGGCCGCCGTCGTGATCAGTTTCGCCAGGTCGTCGCCCGGCCTGACCTCCGGGATCCCGTCGAGCGCCCGCACCTCGTACGCGGGCACCCGCGTCACCGGGAGGCCTCCGCCAGCTCCAGCGCGGCGCGGGCCATCTCCGCGGTGGCCTCCACGTCGGTCATCATCAGCGGCACCGCGCGGCAGGTGATCCCGGCGGCCTCGACCTCCGCGACGGCGTCCGCGTCGGAGGTGTCCACGAGCCAGCCGTCCAGCAGCCCGGTTCCGTAGTGCAGGGCGACCGCGGCGGCCGTGGACTCGACGCCCACCGCGGCGAGCACCTTGTCGGCCATCCCGCGCACGGGCGCGCCCCCGACGATGGGGGAGAGGCCGACGACAGGCGCCCCGGCGGAGGCCACGGCCTCCCGGATGCCGGGGACGGCGAGGATCGTGCCGACCGAGACCACGGGGTTGGACGGCGGAAAGATGATCACGTCGGCGGCGGCGATGGCCTCCAGCACGCCGGGGGCGGGCTTGGCCTGCTCGGCCCCCACGGGTACGACCGCCTCCGCGTCCACCGAGGCGCGCAGCCGGACCCAGTACTCCTGGAAGTGGATGACGCGGCGCTCGCCGGTGCCGGCCTCGGTGATCGCGACGTGGGTCTCGACCCGGTCGTCGGACATGGGCAGCAGCCGGACGCCGGGCTGCCAGCGGTCGCAGAGGGCCTCGGTGACGGCGCTCAGCGGGTAGCCCGCGCCGAGCATCTGCGTACGCACGATGTGGGTGGCGAAGTCGCGGTCGCCGAGGCCGAACCAGGTGGGCCCGACCCCGTACGCCGCGAGTTCCTCCTTGACGGTGAAGGACTCGTCGGTGCGTCCCCAGCCCTGGTCCTCGTTGATGCCACCGCCGAGGGTGTACATCACCGTGTCCAGGTCGGGGCAGACCTTGAGCCCGAAGAGGTGAATGTCGTCACCGGTGTTGCCGATGACCGTGATGTCCGCGTCGGGCACAGCCGACTTGAGTCCGGACAGGAACCGGGCGCCGCCTATACCGCCGGCCAGAACAACAATGCGCATGCAGACAGTCTGTCAGCCGAAGGCTGTCATTCGAGGGGTGGTGGTCGGGCGACGGGTGGGACTGTCAGCCGAAGGCTGTCATTCGAGGGGTGGTGGTCGGGCGAACGGGTGGGACTGTCAGCCGAAGGCTGTCATTCGAGGGGCGGTGGTCGGGCGACGGGTGGGATGGTCAGCCGCACTGCCGCCGAGGGGCGGAGGCAGGCCGATCGAGATCAGGCGGGTACGGACGCGGATTCGGCCGGAGAGCAGCTGTGCATCGGCATCTCGGTCAGGCCGGGGAAGTAGATGTGCAGGCTGACCGCGCCGTCGAGGGTGTCGTTGACGACCTCGTGGGCGTAGCCGGGGGCGAGGACGCGCTGGGTGCCGGGGCGGTGGTTGGTGCGGCCGCGGGGGGTGTGCTCGGTGAGCTCGCCCTCCAGGACGGTCATGACGCCGGAGGAGGCGCCGTGGTCGTGCGGGCCGCTGCCCTGGCCCGGGACCCAGCTGAGCAGCCAGACCTCGTACCCGGGGCCGGTGCGCAGCCGGTGGTACCAGCGGGTGGTGGCGTCGTACTCGACGAGGTGCTCCCAGGAGGCGCGGTCCTCGGCGATGGAGCGGGCGAGCCCGGCGAACTCGGCGACGGTGGCCGGGTGCTCACGGGCGGGCCGGAGCAGGTGCTGGACGGCGAGGATGTCACCGGCGATCTGGAGGTCGCTCTCGACCGTGGCGGGCACGGAGACGGCGCTAGCGGTGGGGGTGGTGCTGTTCGTGCTGTTCATCGTGGGGATACCTCGACGGATGTCAGTCGTGCTGGCGGTTGCTGCGGGGGCGGGCCGGAGCTCTGAGGAGCCGGGGCTCCGCAGGCATCAACAGCTGCAACAGCAACAGCGAACCTGGGCAGCGCACAGGAACCCACGAATGGGGGTCCGGGTGGTGGCTGCGGGCGCTGACATGGCAACAAGGAGAACGGCTCGAGGGCCTGACTGTCAACCCAATGTCTGATTTGGGGCAAAAGTTTCACCTCATCCGGTTACCGTGCCCGGAGAAAGGTTTGTGCATTGCGCGGCAGGGGATGTGCCGCTGTGTCGGCGCTCAAACCAGATCCCGACTTCTGTGACCTGAATGTGATCTGCACCGCTTCTCCGGCCGGATCGCAACCCTGTCCGGAGGTGGCACGTGGATAACGGGTAAAGGCGACATCCAGTGGTGCCGGTGGCATGTGTCACGATTTTTGGCGATATGAACACTTTCTGCATAGGCTTGGTTCCGCAGAGTGAATAAGGGGCCCAATAGCAGATCTCGGCTTGACTGCCCCGGAGCCACGCACTTGTAATTTCACTCGTGTCGTTACGTAGCAATCAGTGACGACATCGTCACGGGGACGCACAGACAGAGCGAGGGGCGCACATGACCGAGCTGTTTCAGGAACTGCTGGTCGAGGAGCCGGACGAAGAGATCGGGTGGCAGGAGCGCGCTCTCTGCGCCCAGACCGACCCCGAGTCCTTCTTTCCCGAGAAGGGCGGCTCCACCCGCGAGGCCAAGAAGGTCTGCCTCGCCTGCGAAGTCCGCTCCGAATGCCTTGAGTACGCCCTCGCCAACGACGAGCGATTCGGCATCTGGGGCGGTCTGTCCGAGCGGGAACGCCGCCGCCTGAAAAAGGCAGCGGTCTGAAACGGCCGACGCACCACCGGTCAGGCACCTACCGCACATCGCACGACATATCGAACGCGCCAGGCGCGCGGCGCAAAACGCACCACGGCGCGCACAGCGGAACCGGCAGCACAACGCACCACGGAGCCCCACTTCGACGCATGAGGAACCGTGCGCCGAACGGGACGACCAGCGCGATACACAGCACGGCACACGGTCCGCCTCCTGCACCTTCCCCGCAGGAGGCGGACCGCTGTCGTGGCAGCCGTTAGGGTGGGGCGCTGTCCAGCAGCCTCCGAGGGCACACCACCCCCGGACCCCCGGCCGGAGGGCCCGTACCGCGATGTCCCTGCACAGCCAGTCGACGGCCTCCTACCAGGCCCCCGCCACACCCGAGTTCCCCCGGCACGTCGTCACCGCGGTCCTCGTCGCCCATGACGGCGCCCGCTGGCTGCCCCGGACACTCGCCGGCCTCCTCGGCCAGGAACGCCCCGCGCAGAACCACATCGCCGCCGACACCGGCAGCGCCGACGATTCCGCGCGCCTGCTCACCGAGGCCCTCGGCGACGACCGCGTCCTGCACCTCGCCCGCCGCACCGGTTTCGGCACCGCGGTCGACGAATCCGCCCGCACCGCCGGCACGCTGAGCCCCGAGGACCTCCCGTACCTCAAGCGCCCCAGCGGCTGGGACCCCGTGAGCCGCACCTGGCGCGACGACGCGTACGACCTCCCCGACCTCCCCCACGGCGAACCCGTCCAGTGGCTCTGGCTCCTGCACGACGACAGCGCCCCCGAACCCGACGCCCTCACCGAACTGCTCCGCGTCGCCGAGGAGAACCCCGACGCCGCCGTCATCGGCCCCAAACTGCGGGGCTGGTACGACAAGAAGCAGCTCCTCGAAGCCGGCGTCACCATCGCCCGCAGCGGCCGCCGCTGGACCGGCCTCGACCGCCGCGAACAGGACCAGGGCCAGCACGACCAGGTACGCCCCGTCCTGTCCGTCTCCACCGCCGGCATGCTGGTCCGCCGCGACGTCTACGACGAGCTCGGCGGCTTCGACCGGCGCCTGCCCCTGATGCGCGACGACGTCGACCTGTGCTGGCGCGTCCAGAGCGCCGGGCACACCGTCCTCGTCGCCCCCGACGCCGTCCTGCGGCACGCCGAGGCCGCCGCCCGCGAACGCCGCACCGTCGACTGCGCCGGACGCACCACGGCCGGCGCGCACCGCGTCGACAAGGCCGGCGCCGTCTACACCATCCTCGCCAACAGCTCGGGCCGCGCCCTGCCGTACGTCCTGCTGCGCGTCCTCCTCGGCACCGTCCTGCGCACCCTCGCCTACCTCATCGGCAAGGCCCCCGGCCAAGCCGTCGACGAGTTCACCGGCCTGCTCGCCACCCTGCTCCGCCCCGGCCGGCTCCTCGCCGCCCGCAAGGCCCGTCGCCGCCCCGCCGTCCCCGCCGCCGAACTGCGCCCGCTCTTCCCCCCGCCGGGAGCCTCCCTGCGGGCC
>NZ_JBSGZP010000497.1:0-5588 GCF_053611065.1 Streptomyces sp. NPDC054840 | reverse complement strand
CACGTAGGCCATCGGGGGGCGGGCGGTCGCCCGCTCCCCCGCGGGTCGGGTCCCGGTCCCGCCGGAAAGGGTGCCGGCGGCCTTGCGGGGCCGGTCCGGTGTGCTCACCGTGCCTCCTCCGTCCGTGCGCGGGTGTCCGCCTGCGGCTGCTGGTCGTGGACGCCCCCGGAGCGCAGACGCACGAGTTCGGCGCGCAGGCGCTCGTTCTCGTCGGCCAGGAGCTCCTCGCGGTTGCCGCCACCGTCGTCGACGTGCCGGGAGGGGCGGGCGCGGGAGGAGAGCGAGGGGTCGTGCTCCCACCAGTCGATGCCCATCTCCTTCGCCTTGTCGACCGAGGCGACCAGCAGGCGCAGCTTGATGGTCAGCAGCTCGATGTCGAGCAGGTTGATCTGGATGTCTCCGGCGATGACGATGCCCTTGTCGAGCACGCGTTCCAGGATGTCCGCGAGGTTCGCGGAAGAGCCCTGGTGGTGACTCGGCACTGCGGCGTGCGGTGCGGCCGGGAGGCGTCCTGCGAAGGACTCGGACACGTTGGCGCCCCTCTTCTCTGGTGTGCTCTGTCGTTACCGGTCAGCTGCCGACGGGAGTGCGACGGCGGGTGCGGCGTCCGGATCCGCGCGGCTGGTGGTCTTCCGAAGCGGCCGGCTCGTCCTCGGCTTCGTCGTATCCGGGGTCCTGTTCGTCCGAGGCGGCCCCGTCGGAGGTCTCGGCCTCGTGTTCCGGGTCCTCCTCGGCCTCCTCGCCGAACTCCTCCTCGTCGAACTCCTCGTCGGCGGGCTCCTCGTCGGCGGGCTCGTCGTACTCGTCGTCTTCGAACTCACCCTCGGGGTCCGCGTCCTCGTCCTGGAAGTCCTCCGCCTCGCCGTCGGCGTGGTCCTCCTCCCTGACCGCTTCGCCGTGAGCGATGACGACCTCGCCGTCCCGGATCTCGCCCCGCCAGCCGTCGGTGGCCTCTCCCCGCAGCATCAGGAACGCGCGATAGAGCTTGAGATCCAGCCGGGCCCGCCGACCCTGCGCGCGCCACAGGTTCCCCGTCCTCTCGAACAGGCCCTTCGGGAAGTACTCCAGGACGAGGAGAACGCGGGTGAGGTCGTCGGTGATGCCGTGAAAGGTCACCACCCCGCGGACCGTCCCCTTCGCGCCCTGGGTGGTCCAGGCGATGCGCTCGTCCGGGATCTGCTCGGTCACGTTCGCCTGCCAGCTGCGGGTCGACCTGGCGACCTTCACCTTCCAGTGGGTGGTCGCGTCGTCCGCCGTCTCGACGCTGACGACGCCCTTGGCGAACCTGCTGAACTCCTGGAACTGCGTCCACTGGTCGTACGCCTCGCGCACGGGAACACCGACATCGATGTCCTCGACGACGGTCACGCTCTTCGCCCTGCCTCCGCCGGACGTGCGGCCACCACCGGCAAGGCCCCCGGCCTTCTGCTTCAGGGTGTCCTTGACCGCGGAGGCCCCCGCCGCCAGCGCGGCCCGGGCGGGGGACCTTCCCTCGCCGAGGGCCTTGCCTCCCTTGGCGAGACCCTTGGCCAGGCTCCCTTTGGCGGCACCGGGCTCGGCCAGCCGGGCGACATGGTCGCCGAGGCGCTCCCCGAGCCGGGTGACGGCGTCCTCGGCACGGGCCGTGAGGTAGCGGCGGAGTTCCTCCTTCAGCCGGTCGGTGGCCGGGTTTCCCACCACGTCGCTCTTGATCTTGCTGAGGGCCGAGTCACTCATCGCTGTCACCCCTGCTCTTGCGCGTACGGGAGGCGGTGGACTTCCTGGGGGCGCTCGTACGCTTGCGGGCTGCCGCCGTCGCCTTGCCGGAGCCGCTGCCGGAGGAGCCGCTCTGTGAGGGGGCGCGGCTGGTGCCCTTCTTGCCTGTGGTCCTGGCCGCGGCCGTGGGCCGTGTCCGCTTCCGCCGGCTGTCGTCGGCGTCGTCGTCCGGCTCCGCGCCGTCGTCCGCACCGTCGTCCACCCCGTCGTCCGCCGCTCGGCCGTCCCGCTTGCGCGCTTCGGGGCCGTCATCGGCATCGGCCTCGGGGGCGTCACCGCTGAGCGTCCGCGTGCGCTGCTGCAGTGAGTCGGCGAGGCCTGCGGCACGCCGGGTGAGTGCCTGTGCCGCGGCGGACTTCGTGGCCTCGAACAGCTCTCTGCGGATCTGCTCGCTCAGGGCACCCGTCACGGGCGAGGCGGCCAGCAGCTTTCCCAGTCGCCGGGGGTCGAGGTCCAGCCTGCGGCCGGCGAGGAACATCCCCACCCCGATGGCCATCCTGGCCTTCTTCGTCCGCCCCAGGAGGTAGCCCCCCACGAGTGCTGCTGCCGTCGTGGTGTTCTTCGGTATCACCGGTGTACCTCGTTCCGCCTCGCTTGATCGCTCGGTTTCGTCATGAGCCGCTTCCCGTCCGGCTTCGATGGGCCTCGATCTCGTCGAGGCGGTCCAGGAGCGCGTCCTCGCGCCGGTCGAACTCGGCAGCATCCACACGGCCGTCGGCCAGGTCGTCCACGAGCGCCGCCAGCTGCGCCCGCACGGGCTCGGGGTCGTAGTACTCGCGTTCCGCGGCGAGCACCACCTGGTCGACCACCCATGCCGTGCCGCGCAGCGGTGCGATCGGCAGGGTCAGGACGGTGGTGAGGAGCCCCATGCGGCGGCCTCCTTCCTGCGTTCGACGTGAGTGCCGGCGCCGGTCACACGAAGCTGTACGGCGGAAGCGGCCCGGTCAGGGTGAAGGTGCAGGACTCGCCCCGGCGGTCCGCCTCTTGCCGTACCGCCCGGACGAACTCGTCCGCGGAGTCCGCCGCAACGAGGAAGGAGGCGTTGAGGAAATGACTGGCGCCCGGCTCGGCGCGCGAGACGCGGGCCGCTGCCGGCAGCAGCCTCTCCAGGGTCTTTCGGGCCTGTTCGTCGTTGCGTTCGGCCACCTGGCCCGCGACGAGCTCGCCGAGGGCGATGCGGTCGTCCTGCCCGGCGGATCCGGACCGGGTGCGTTCGTTGAGTTCCCTGATCCGGTCGGACTCCGACACGATTTCGAGCAGGAGGTCCTGTTCGTCGCGGGCCGCCTTGAGGTTGAACTCGACATGCCCGGCGAGCTCGGCCAGGCGGCTGCGGTACGCGGCGCCGTCCTGCTCCAGTGCTCGCGTCACGTGTTCGTCGTCCGGGCCGAGCAGGCCGAAGCGCATGGGCAGTGTCGCTCCGTCCGCCATCAGGGACTCCAGGACCGCCTCGTGCGCCAGCACGTCCCGGCGCTTGGCCCGCAGGCCTTCGGGGGCGTCGCTGACGACCGCGGCGATGTCGCCGGCGCGGACCGTCCGCAGGGGTGGTGCCTGTTCGCCCACACCCTGGAGGTCGTCCAGGTGCAGGGGATGGTCCGTGGCGGTGATGGCGTAGATGTAGGTGGGCACCTGCTACTCCTCCCGTCGGGTGGCGGACGTGCGGCTGGAGGCCGACTTGCGCGCCGGCCGCTTGCGGGGCTCTTCCTCGGGCTCCTCGCGCTCCTCGCGCTTGCTCTGCAGGGAATCCGTTATCGCCTCGACGGCGCCGGTCAGGGCGCCCTTCGACTTTCCCTTCGCGCCGTTCTCGGTCATCTCGCCCACGATGTCGGTGAGCTGTGTGGGTGCCTTCCGGCCGGATTCCAGATCGAGCCGGTTGCACGCCTCGGCGAAGCGGAGGTAGGTGTCCACGCTGGCGACGACGACACGGACATCGATCTTGAGGATTTCGATCCCGACGAGGGAGACGCGGACGAACGCGTCGATCACGAGGCCCCTGTCGAGGATGAGTTCCAGTACGTCGTAAAGATTTCCCGAGCCGCTTCCGCCGCTCGTTGCACTGCTCTGCTGGACGAGTGTCACGGTGAACTCCTTCCGGTTCGGCGTCTGTCGACGCGTACGGACGCGCGGGTTCCTCTCCGGGAGGGCCGGCGCCGTCTCCGCCTCAGCGGCGGTCGATCTGGCCCCGGGCGTAGCGCCGGGTGCGCTCGTACGCCAGGAGCCGGCCCTCGGTGTCGAGAGCCACGTGGTATGAGGCCATCACGCTCATCGTGTCCGGAACCTTCTCCAGCTCGACGATCTCCACTTCCGCCGTCCACCCGTCCTCGGTGGCTTTCACCGCTGAGACGGAGCCGGGTTCGCACCGCAGGAGCTGCGAGAGCTGCTCGGAGGCGAGGCGTATCGCTGTGGCGATGTCGAGTTCTTCGGACGTCTTGTGGGTTTCGTCGTCTGTCGGGCTCATGTTCCCGCCTGTGAGGGACGGAAGACGGCTCTGCGGTCGCGCTCCAGCGCCGTCCGGACTCACGTTCGTCTGCCCGCCGCTGCCGCACGCATGCGTGACGGGACGTCAGGTGGGCATCGGGCGGCCGTGAGGCAGGCCGGCCAGGCTTTTTCGTCATCTTGACGATAGGAGGGTTCCTCGTTATCGTCGTTCTGACGAAATGAAGGGGGTTCGCCATGGCCGACATCACCCGGCGCTTCGGCTGGCGTCATCTGCGCTCCGCGCCCACCGCCCACATCCGCCACCACAGGCGCGGCCGGCTCGTCCATGACGGGCGGGGGCTCAGTTTCTGGTACCGGTCGCTGTCGGCGGCGCTGTCCGAAGTGCCGGTCGACGACCGGGAACTGGCCATGGCGTTCCACGCCCGTACGGCCGACTTCCAGGACGTCACCGTGCAGGCCACCGTCACCTACCGGATCAGCGACCCGGCCCAGGCGGCCGACCGGCTCGACTTCTCTGTCGACCCGGACACCGGGAGCTGGCGCGGAGCGCCCCTGGAGCAGCTCGCCACCCTCCTCACCGAGACCGCGCAGCAGCACACGCTGGACGTACTGGCCCGCACCCCGCTGGCCGTCGCCCTGGTGGACGGCGTCGCCTCCGTGCGGCAGCGGGTCGCCGACGGCCTCGCCGCCGAGCCCAGGCTTCCGGACACCGGCATCGACGTGGTGGCCGTGCGGGTCGTCGCGATCCGCCCCGAGGCCGAGGTGGAGCGCGCCCTGCGCACCCCGGCCCGCGAGCAGATCCAGCAGGAGGCGGACCGGGCCACCTACGAACGCCGGGCCGTCGCCGTCGAGCGTGAACGTGCCATCGCCGAGAACGAGCTGGCCAGCCAGATCGAACTGGCCCGGCGTGAGGAGCAGTTGGTCGACCAGCGCGGCATCAACACCCGCCGTGAGGCCGAGGAGACGGCGGCGGCGGACGGTGTACGGACCGAGGCCGAGGCGGCCCGCAAGGTCCGCCTGGCGCGCGCGGACGCCGAGGCGGCGCGCGAGACGGGCGCGGCGCGCGCCGAGGCCCAGGCCGCCTGGCTGCGGGTGCACGGCGAAGCCGGCCCGGGCACGCTGCACGCCTTGGCGGCGACCCGGCTGGCGGAGAACCTGCCGCGGATCGAGAGCATCACGCTCTCCCCCGATGTCCTGACCGGACTGCTCACCAGGCTCGGGCGTCCGGAAGGCGGAGCGGGCGCGTGAGCCTGGCCCCGCGGGCGGTGCTCGTGCACCGCAGGACCGAGTACGAGGAGCTGCTCGCCCGGCACGGGACGCACGGACAGGCCGCGTTCTTCCTCTCCAGCCGGGGCCGCTCGATCGACGAGGTGGCCCGCCGCCACGACCGCACGCGC
>NZ_JBSGZP010000496.1:0-5589 GCF_053611065.1 Streptomyces sp. NPDC054840 | reverse complement strand
GCCCCGCCCGGCGCGCCGATCCTGGTGGAGTCCCCGACGTACCCCGGACTGCTGGCCATCGCCCGGGCCTCCGGGTGCCGGCCCGTGCCCGTCCCGGTGGACTCCGAGGGGGTCCGGCCGGAGCTGCTGGCCGCCGCCTTCGAAGCGACCGGCGCGCGGGTGTTCGTATGCCAGCCCCTGTTCCAGAATCCGACCGGAGCGGTACTGGCTCCGGGGCGGCGGGCCGAGGTGCTGCGCATCGCGCGGGCCGCCGGGGCCTTCGTGGTCGAGGACGACTACGCGCGCGCCCTGGCCCACGAGGGCGCGGGCCCGTTGCCCGCGACCCTGGCCGCCGAGGACACCGACGGGGTCGTGGTGCACGTCCGGTCGCTGACCAAGGCCACCTCGCCGAGCCTGCGGGTCGGCGCCCTGGCCGCCCGGGGTCCGGTGGCCGACCGGCTGCGCGCCATCCAGATCGTGGACTCCTTCTTCGTGCCCCGGCCGCTCCAGGAGGCCGCCCTGGAACTCGTCGGCGCGCCCGCCTGGCCCCGCCACCTGCGGACGGTGGCCGCCGAGCTGCGCCACCGGCGGGACGTGCTCGCGGGGGCCCTGCGCCGGGAGCTGCCCGCGCTGGAGCTGCCGCACCTGCCGTCCGGCGGATACCAGTTGTGGGTGCGGCCGACCGGGGGCGGCGACGACACGGCTTTCGCGGCGGCCGCTCTGCGCGCCGGGGTGGCGGTGGCGCCCGGCCGCCCGTACTTCTGCGCGGAGCCGCCGGGCCCGCACGTCCGGCTGAGCTTCGCCGGCGTCTCGGGCCCCGGTGAACTGGTCGAGGCGGTCCAGCGGCTGCGCACCGGCCTGGCGGACGGCCTCGGTCGGGACGCTTGACCCGGTGCGGGATGCGGATAACCATCACCGCATGCATGTTCGGGTTTCGCTCGTCGCCGCAGCCCGTAGTTCCTCGCTGCTCGCCGAGCGTTTCCACGACGACCGCCCGCTGGACGGAGCCGGCTGGCGGTCGGTGGAGTCCGCCGCGCGGGGCCTCGTACCCCTGGGCTCGGCCGAGCTGCGCTACTGCTCGCCGACCCCGCGCAGCCGTGCCACGGGCGAGGCCCTCGGATACGCGCCCCTCGCGCAGCCCGCGCTGCGCGAGTGCGACATGGGCCGCTGGCGGGGGCTGACCCTGGCCGAGGTGACCGCCCGCGAGCCCGGGGCGGTGGATCTGTGGCTCAGCGATCCGCGATCCGCTCCGCACGGGGGCGAGTCCCTGCTCGCCTTCATCTCCCGGATCGGTGGCTGGCTCGACACCCGGCCGGCCGACGACGGGGGTGAGATCGTGGCGGTGGCGGAGCCCTCGGTGGTCCGGGCCGCCCTGGTGTACGCGCTGAAGGCGCCCCCGCTGACCTACTGGAACGTGGACGTCCGGCCGTTGTCCACGATGACCCTCACGGGCTGGTCGGGCAGCTGGCACCTGTGCCTGCGGGCCCCGGCGTAATCCGGTCGGGAGGGCCGTACCGGGCGCCCTGACGCCTGTGCGATGCGAGCCGGAGCAGGGCTGTGCGGTCCATGGGGAGCCGAACGTACGGGTCGCACCGGCCGGCCGAGGAGACGGCGTCCGCGCGGCCGTGACGGCCCCCGCCGGGACGGTCCCGCCACGGGCCGGGCCGCGCCGGACGCTACCGGCGGAATCGCCGCCGCACCCGGGTCTTTCCTGCTAGACATCTTCCTGGAGGCGCGGCGCGCGATCTTCGACGGGACCCTCTCCCCGAGATCGAAGGCATTGCATAAACGTGCAGAAGTACGTATAGTCATGCCATCGATGAGGAGGGTCCGATGGTGGTACGTGTAGCGGTGGCCGGTGCGAGCGGGTACGCGGGCGGGGAAGTCCTGCGCCTCCTGCTCTCGCACCCCGAGGTGGAGATCGGCGCCCTGACCGGCAACTCCAACGCCGGACAGCTCCTCGGCTCCCTGCAACCGCACCTCGTGCCGCTCGCGGGACGCACCCTGGAGGCCACCACCTCCGAGGTTCTCGCCGGCCACGATGTCGTCTTCCTCGCCCTCCCGCACGGCCAGTCCGCCGCCGTCGCCGCCCAGCTCGGCGAGGACGTCCTCGTCGTCGACATGGGCGCCGACCACCGGCTCAAGGACTCCGCCGACTGGGACGCCTTCTACGGCGCCCCGCACGCCGGTACCTGGCCCTACGGGCTCCCCGAACTGCCCGGAGCGCGCGAGGCGCTGGCAGGCACCAGGCGCATCGCCGTCCCCGGCTGCTTCCCCACCGCCGTCTCCCTCGCGCTCTTCCCCGCCTACCAGGGGAATTTCGCCGAGCCGGAGGCCGTGATCGTCGCCGCCACCGGCACCTCCGGCGCGGGCAAGGCCCTCAAGCCGCACCTGCTCGGCGCCGAGGTGATGGGCTCGGTGACCCCGTACGGCGTGGGCGGCGGACACCGCCACACGCCCGAGATGGTGCAGAACCTCAGCCCGATCGCGGGTCAGCGCGTCTCCGTCTCCTTCACGCCGACCCTCGTGCCCATGGCACGCGGCATCCTCGCCACCTGTTCGGCCAAGGCGCTCCCCGGCACCACCGCCGAATCGCTGCGCGCCGCGTACGAGAAGGCCTACGCCGACGAGCCCTTCGTCCACCTGCTGCCCGAGGGCCGTATGCCGTCCACCAAATCCGTCCACGGTTCCAACGCCGTCCACGTCCAGATCGCCTACGACGAGTCCGCCGGCCGGATCATCGCCGTCAGCGCCATCGACAACCTGACCAAGGGCACCGCCGGCGGCGCGGTGCAGAGCATGAACATCGCCCTGGGGCTTCACGAGAGCCTGGGTCTTTCGACGATCGGAGTCGCACCGTGAGCGTCACGGCAGCACAGGGATTCACGGCAGCGGGCATCGCCGCCGGGATCAAGGCCAACGGCAACCCCGACCTGGCCCTCGTGGTCAACAACGGGCCGAGTCTGGCCGCCGCGGGCGTCTTCACCTCCAACCGCGTCAAGGCCGCCCCGGTGCAGTGGTCGGAGCAGGTCCTGCGGGGCGCCGCCATCAGCGCGGTCGTCCTGAACTCCGGCGGCGCCAACGCCTGCACCGGCCCCAAGGGCTTCCAGGACACCCACGCCACCGCGGAGAAGGCCGCGCAGGTCCTCGGCGGCGACTTCAACGCCGGCGAGATCGCGGTCGCCTCCACCGGCCTGATCGGCGTCCTGCTCCCCATGGACAAGCTGCTCCCCGGCATCGAGACGGCGGCCGCGGCCCTGTCCGCGGACGGCGGCGAGTCCGCCGCCATCGCCATCAAGACCACCGACACCGTGCACAAGACGGCCACCGTCTCGCAGGGCGGCTGGACCGTCGGAGGCATGGCCAAGGGCGCCGGCATGCTCGCCCCGGGCCTGGCCACCATGCTCGTCGTCCTCACCACCGACGCCGACCTGGACAGCGCCACCCTCGACAAGGCGCTGCGCGCCGCCACCCGCACCACCTTCGACCGGGTCGACTCCGACGGCTGCATGTCCACCAACGACACGGTGCTGCTGCTCGCTTCCGGCGCCTCCGGCCAGGTGCCGGCGTACGAGGACTTCGCGGAGGCCGTGCGCAAGGTCTGCGACGACCTGGCCCGCCAGCTCATCGGCGACGCCGAGGGCGCCAGCAAGGACATCCGCATCGAGGTCATCGGTGCGCTGACCGAGAACGACGCGGTCGAGGTCGGCCGGTCCATCGCCCGGAACAACCTGCTCAAGTGCGCCATTCACGGCGAGGACCCGAACTGGGGCCGGGTGCTCTCCGCGATCGGCACCACCCAGGCCGCCTTCGACCCGGACCGGCTGAACGTCGCCATCAACGACGTCTGGGTCTGCCGGAACGGATCGGTCGGTGACGACCGCGACCTGGTCTCGATGAAGGGCCGCGAGGTCCGGATCACCGCCGACCTGTCGAACGGCAGCGAATCCGCCGTGATCTGGGGCAACGACCTGACCGCCGAGTACGTCCACGAGAACAGCGCCTACTCCTCATGAGCGACGAGAAGACCGGCCGGCCCGGCACCTCCGACGGCACCGCCCGCAAGCACACCGCCCTGCCCAAGGCGCAGATCCTCATCGAGGCCCTGCCGTGGCTCACCCGCCACAACGGCAAGATCGTCGTCATCAAGTTCGGCGGCAACGCCATGATCGACGAGGATCTCAAGGCCGCCTTCGCCCAGGACGTGGTCTTCCTGCGCCAGGCCGGCCTGAAGCCGGTCGTCGTGCACGGCGGCGGCCCCCAGATCAACGCCCAGCTCGACAAGCAGGGTCTGGTCAGCGAGTTCAAGGCGGGGCTGCGCGTCACGACCCCGGAGGCCATGGACGTCGTACGGATGGTCCTGGCGGGCCACGTCCAGCGCGAGCTGGTCGGCCTGCTCAACCAGCACGGGCCGCTCGCCGTCGGCATGACCGGCGAGGACGCCCGCACCATCATCGCGACCAAGCACAGCCCGGAGATCGGCGGCGAGGTCATCGACATCGGCCGGGTCGGGGAGATCACCTCCATCGACACCGGCGCCATCGAGGCCCTGCTGGCGGACGGCCGGATCCCGGTCATCTCCTCCATCGCGGGCAGCGCCGACGACCACCACGTCTACAACGTCAACGCCGACACGGCGGCCGCGGCGCTCGCCGCCGCCCTGGGCGCCGAGACGCTGATGGTCCTCACCGACGTCGAAGGCCTGTACGCGGACTGGCCGAACAGCGACGAGGTGATCAGCAAGCTCACCGTCAGCGAGCTGGAGAAACTGCTGCCCGAGCTGTCCAGCGGCATGGTGCCCAAGATGGAGGGCTGCCTGCACGCCGTGCGGGGCGGCGTGAGCACCGCCCGCGTGCTCGACGGGCGGGTCCCGCACTCGATCCTGCTGGAGATCTTCACGGACGAGGGCATCGGCACGATGGTCGTGCCCGACGACCGGTCAGGGGGAACGGAATGACGAAGGGCACCGGCAACCAGGAGTACGGCGCACGCTGGCAGGGGGCGCTGACCAACAACTACGGCACCCCCGCGGTCGCGCTCGTACGGGGCGAGGGCGCCCAGGTCTGGGACGCCGACGGCAAGCAGTACACCGACTTCGTCGGCGGTATCGCGGTCAACGCCCTCGGGCACGCCCACCCGGCGGTCGTGCGGGCCGTGACCGAGCAGATCTCCACCCTCGGCCACGTCTCCAACCTCTTCATCTCCGAGCCGGTCGTCGCGCTCGGCGAGCGGCTGCTCCAGCTCTTCGGCCGCCCCGGCAAGGTCTTCTTCTGCAACTCGGGCGCCGAGTCCATCGAGGCCGCCTTCAAGATCGGCCGGCTGACCGGGCGGACCCACATGGTCGCCACCGACGGCGGCTTCCACGGCCGTACCATGGGCGCCCTCGCGCTCACCGGCCAGCCCAAGAAGCAGGAGCCCTTCCGGCCGCTGCCGGGCGACGTCACGCACGTCGCCTTCGGCGACGTCGAGGCTCTGCGGGCCGCTGTCACCGAGGAGACCGCGCTCGTTGTCATCGAGCCCATCCAGGGTGAGAACGGCGTCGTCGTACCCCCCGCCGGGTACCTGACGGCCGCCCGGGAGATCACCCGCGCCACCGGCACCCTGCTCGTC
>NZ_JBSGZP010000495.1:0-5589 GCF_053611065.1 Streptomyces sp. NPDC054840 | reverse complement strand
CCCGCCCGTCCGGGCTCCACAGAGTTCTCAAGTACCACCGTTTCCAGGGAGCTGTTGTCCATGAACCCCCAGGCCCCGGTTTACGTTCGCGCAGAAGACGACGCCTGGCCCACCGTGGTGTACTACCACTTCCATGCCTGGCGCGGCCGCCGTCCCTTCTGGGCCGGGTTGTTCACGCTCCTCGGTGGCTTCCCGATCGCATACTTCCCTTACGCGGACCTCCGGCTGGGCAATGTCAGTCTCGCCATGGCCACCACGGGCGGCGCGGGCGCACTGATCATCGGTGTACTGCTGATCACGCTGGGCCTGGCCCTCTGGTTCCAGGAGACCATCCGTGTCTTCGCCGGCGTGGCCGCGATCCTGCTCGCCCTGGTCTCGATCCCGGTGTCCAACCTCGGCGGCTTCTTCGTCGGCTTCAGTCTCTCCATGGTCGGCGGCGCTCTCGCCCTGGCCTGGGCGCCGGGTCAGCCGGCCGAGGAGGAGCCGCCCGTGTCGGACCAGCCGGTCCCGGTCGGGCTGAGCAAGGCGGAGGCGACAGCGGACATGGGCATCCACGGCATTCCGGGTCCCCGTGGAACGGAAACGGCACACGCGAGCGAGACGACTGCCCACGCCGATGGCGGGAGGAACAGTGCGGGGTGACGAGACGCAGCGGGGCGTGGCCCCAGGCGCAGAGTCCCGTGCAGTGAAGGGGCCGCGCCACGCGGCGCCCAGAAAATCGCTGCTGAACAAGATCCAGATACCCGTCGGCAAGACGATGGCGCTCGCGGCGATGCCGACGGCCGTGTTCGTCGGGATGGGCATGGCGCCCAAGCTTGCGGTGGCTGACGACAAGGAGATCCCCTTCGCGCCCGGCCCGTGTGTGACGCGGTCCGACGAACCCGCGGAGACCGCGTCGAAGTCCCCGTCGCCCACGCCCTCCAAGACGCCTTCGCCGAGTACGTCGCCCAGCGCGACGCCCTCTCCGTCGGCGTCCGCGAAGGTGCAGCCGAGCACCTCTCCGTCGGCGGCCGCCAAGCCCCCGGTGACGAGCGAGAAGGCCGCAGCCACGACCCCGGCTCCGGAGCCGACCAAGTCCACGAACCCGCTGGACCCGCTGGGCGTCGGCGACGCGCTCAAGAACCTGGTCGACGAGCTCGGCCGGCCCCTCACGGACGCGACGGCGACGGCGACCCCGACGCCCGCGCCCACTCCCTCCGGTACCGCCACGGCGGCTCCGGCCCCGGACCCGGCCGCGGACGCGATCCGCGACGCGGCGAAGAAGGCCGGTGTCGAGGTCAAGGAGCTGTCCGAGGAGGTCAAGAAGACCGAGAAGGACCCCAAGGACGAGACCGGCGAGGCCAAGGACGAAGCCAAGGACGACACGTCCAAGGCGGAGGACAAGGCCAAGGGCGAGGAGACGAAGGACCCGGACGGGAAGCAGCCCTTCCCGTGCCCGACCTACGACGCCAAGGCACTGGCCGACGCCGAGCTGGAGCAGGGCGTCCCGCTCCTGCCGGACGAGCCCTGGTACCTCGACAGCTCGCTGCTGACCCTCTACGGCCTGGACTACCACGGCATCGTCGAGGTGAAGACGGCCGGCGGCAAGACCAAGAAGGTCCTGAAGTTCACCGCGGACTCGCTGGACATCAAGGACCTGTACCAGACGGTCGGCAAGGAGGGGAACGTCGCCCACCTGAAGTCCCGTCCGGGCTCCACGTCCAAGATCCGCGGCGGCACGGTGACGATGTACACCGAGAGCCTCAAGGGCAACCTCTTCGGCCTGATCCCGATCGAGTTCACCCCGAACAGCCCGCCGCCCCTGAACGTCCCGTTCGCGTTCTTCACCGACGTGAAGGTCGTCCAGGCCGGCCAGTTCGGCGGCACGCTCACCGTTCCGGGCCTGAAGAACTACATGGGGCCGCCGGAGTAGCGTCGGCTCACGCCTTCCGACGGCCCGTCCCCTTTGCGGGGGCGGGCCGTCCGCTTTCTGTTACCCTTAGGTAACTCACAGGATCTTCACAGGACTTGCACGCCCGACTAGCGTGCAAATGCCGCTGTCATGCACGCGGCGCGCAGCTGTCCACGGGGGGACTCGCAAGCACTTCGGTGTGCCCTTGGCATGCCTGCGCTCGTGACTTCCCTGAGGATCTGCACCTTTATGCTGCACACCATGAAACGCTCGGCGCGCCGGGCGGTGATCTGCGCGATCGGCCTGGTGCTGGCCGCCGTCGCGCTCGGGGTGTCCGGAGTGGCGCCGCCACTCTGGCCAGGCGGGACCGCCAACGCCGGCTCCGCGGGGGCCCAGGCCGCGGCCCCGCGCCTGAAGACGTTCCCGCTCCTGGCGCGGAACGCGAGCACCGGCAAGCTCCGGGCGTACGAGGCGAACGGTACGGGGGGCCTGAAGTCCGCCTACGAGCTCGGCGGCGGCTTCGGCGAGGCGACCGCACTCGTCCAGGCCAACGTGTCGGAGGGCGGCCGGGCCAACGACCTCTACCACCGTGCCGCCGGAAGGCTCTACTACACCGCCGAGCACGGCAACGACACCAAGCTCATCGGCGGCGGCTGGGACATCTACGACGCGATCGTCTCCGTGGGGAACATGGGCGGCTCCGCCGATCCCGACCTGATCGGTCGCGACGCCGCCGGCAGCCTCTGGCTGTACCAGGGCAAGTCCGACGGCACGCTCGCGGCCCGGGTGCGGATCGGCACCGGGTGGGGCGGCATGACGCTCGTGGGCCGCGGCGACTACACCGGTGACGGCAAGGCCGACATCCTCGCTCGGACGACCGACGGCACGCTCGCCGTCTACGCCGGTACGGGCGCGGCCACGGTGGACGCCGTGGTCGGCACGCGGTACGTCGTGGGTCCGGGCTGGCAGGCATACAGGACGCTCGCCTCCGCGGGTGACACCGACGGCGACGGGAAGACCGACCTGATCGCTGCTGACACCGCGGGCGCACTGTGGCTGTTCAAGGGCACCGGCAACCCGGCCGCCCCCTTCGCCGCCCGGGTGCAGATCGGCACCTCGGGCTGGGCGGCCTTCGATGTCCTCTTCTGAGCAGAACGGCTGATACGGGTATGCGCAAGAACGCAACCACGCCCAGACGCCGTCGTTTCGGCAACTGGACGAGCTTCCTGACCCTCACGGCCGTGGCCACAGCCACCGCCGTCACCTTGACCAGCAGTGGGGTGCAGCCCCTCGACGGCCTGCGCCCGGCCGCCGCCGCGGATCCCGCCCCCTACGACCTGGACGCGGCTCAGAAGGTCCGCGAGGCGCAGTGCCTGCTGGGCAACGTGCTGCGCAAGGGCGGCACGCAGCTGAAGAGCGTCGCCCGCACGGGACTGAAGGGAACCGAAACCGAGCTGCTCGCCGCCGCGGCGCGCAACTACTGGGACGGAACCCCGCTGTCCGCCGCGTACGCCAAGGACCACGACGCGGCCAGAGCCAAGTTCGCCGAGATGGAGGCGCGCACGAAGGCGTGGCAGGCCTCCCTCTACATGAACGACATCCCGCCCGGCTACACCAACACGGGATTCCAGTGGCCGCCGGACAACCCGGACATCTTCATGGCGACGGGCTACGGGGGCTGGATCGCGGACCAGTTCTGGACGGGCGAGAGCGAGTTCTACACCGATCAGCACCCGCTGGCCGGCAAGGCCTCGGTCGACGCGGCCACCAAGATCGCGAAGGCCCGGTACTACCCGGAGACCCACGAGACCTACGAGGACCGCAAGGAGTGGGAGTGGCACATGGCGGGGTCCACCCCCATGTACGCCGACGACGCCCGCATCTTCCTGCAGAACGGCGGCTTCCCCACCAGCGCCCCCGCCCCGGATTCCATGGAATTCCGGATCGACGTGGAGCAGCTCAAGGCGCGCTTCGCGTCCTGCGCGACGCGCAACCCGATCGACCCGCACAAGGTTCTGACAGCCGAGGCAGCCGTCGCCTCCCAGGAGTGGCAGGCCGAGATCGCGGGCCAGAACGCCCAGCGGGACACCATCCTCGGTGCCGAGCAGGCCGCCTCCAAGGACCTGCAGATCGCCGCGCAGGCCATGGCCGAGGCCCTCGGCCAGTCCATGATCGCCAGTCGGCTCACCGACTGGGAGGCGCACTTCCTTAAGGTTCCGGCCGGCAGCGGACGCCCGCCGGCCAGTGAGTTCACCAAGGCCCGCACGTGGATCGAGCAGGCCCAGGCCCGCGCGACCGGGCGGCTCTACGTGGCCTCGCGCGCGGCCCAGGACGCCCAGGCGCAGGCCGCCAAGGTGACCACCGCGCAGAACGCGGCGTACGCGATCGCCGACAACGCGGGCCTGCCCCGCGGCCGCGGTCTCCTCTACGGTCAGCAGGCGGCCCAGGTCACCAAGGCTTCGGCGGCTGCCGCCCAGGCGGCGGCCAAGGCCACCGAGACCGCGCTGAACGCGACACGCGCCTCGGCGGCCGACAGCAAGACGCTGAACTCGCTTGCCATGACGCAGGCGCATGCCTCGAAGGCGGAGTTCCGCCGCAAGGCCGCCGAGGAGGCCGCCGCCCAGGCGAAGGCCTCCGCGGAGGGAGCCGCGGCGCAGGCGGTGAAGGCCGCGGAGAACGCCTCGAAGGCGAAGGCGGCGCAGGTCAAGGCGGCGGCAGCGGAGAAGGAGGCCAAGACCGCTGCGGCGGACGCGAAGGCCAAGCGCGAGAAGGCCGAGGCCGAGCGGGACTACGCCAAGTCGCAGAAGGAGCTCGCCGAATCGGAGCGGGCGAAGGCCTCGGCGGCGGAAGCCCGGGCCCAGACCCAGCGGACCGAGGCGGGCAGCCAACTGGCCGCCGCGCAGACTGCGGGAACCACCGCCGAGAACAAGATGAAGGACGCTGTCGACGCCGAGAAGAAGGCCGTGACGGCCCGGAACAAGGCGATCGACGCGGAACAGCAGCGTGACGCCCTGGAGGCCAAGGCCTACGCCAAGGAGTCCAAGGCCGCAGCCGACGAGGGCACGAGCGCGGCCGAAGGGTCCCGTACCGCAGCCACCACCGCACGTACCGCCGCCGACAACGCGGGCACGGCGGCCACGGCCGCACGCGCCGAGGCGGACACGGCGACCGGGGCCGCGACCAACGCGAGAGCGGCGGCGACCCGGGCCCAGGGGGCGGCCAAGCGCGCCCAGGCAGCGGCGGACGCGGCCAAGAGGGACGTCGCGGTCACCGAAGCCGCGGTGCAGAAGGCACACGCGGCGGCGGCCGAGGCCATCGACGCGTCGGACGCGGCCAAGTGGAACGCGATCACCGCGAAGTCGCAGGCGGAGACGGCCCATCAGCAGGCGGAGAAGGCCAAGGCCGATGCCTCGGTGGCCCGCAGTGAAGCGGTGGCGGCCGGAGCCGAATCCATCCGCACGGCCGGTTTCGCCTTCTCCACGGCCCAGGCGGCCGTGGCCGCCAGTGAGTCGGCGATGCAGGTGGTCAAGCCGGCCAACGACGCCGTCGAGCTGGGTTCCCCGTACAAGGAGACCGACTCCTCGGCGGGTCTGGCCGTGCTGACCGGGCAGGCCGCGAAGACGGCGGCCGAGCAGCAGGCGGCCCTGGCCCAGGCCAAGGCGGACCAGGCGGCCAAGGCCGCTGCCGCGGCGAAGAAG
>NZ_JBSGZP010000494.1:0-5624 GCF_053611065.1 Streptomyces sp. NPDC054840 | reverse complement strand
GTCCACGGCCACCTTCTACACGCGCCCCGCGGTCGGCGCCGACTGGGTCCGGGCCGAGAGCTGGCCGGCCCGCAACGGGGCCAACGGCTGGTCCGTCGAGCGCACATACGGAGACCTGACCTCGCCGATGGGCGTCTTCGCGCTCACCGACGCGGGCGGCCTGCTGCCGAAGCCGCCCGGGACCCGGCTCCCGTACGACATGGACACGGGGTTCGTCGCCACGGGCCTCGGGGTGAACGGGGAGTCCCTGGAGGGCTCCTTCGACTACGTCGTCGCCATCGACTTCAACCGCAGGCCGGGCCGGTCCCCGCTGGACCCGGTCATGCCGGACGGCGAGGACAAGGGCGGCAACATCTGGCTGCACGTGGACCACGACGGCCCCTCGCAGGGCTGCGTGGGTATCCCGAAGGCGGCCATGAAGCAGGTCCTGGAGACCCTCGACCCGGCGGCGAAGCCGGTCATCGTGATGGGGCCGGAAGGCTTCTGAGGCGGGCTGGTGCTGTGGCCTGGCGGGCGTCGTGACCCGGTGAACCTTCCCGGCCACAGCACCAGGACCAACAGACGCTTTTGGGAGAGGGTGGTGGGCTGAACTGCCCCGGGCTCCCGCCCGAAAGCCCTTCGGCCTCGGGGCACAGGCTCAAGGCGGGCAGGGACGGCCGGATGGCCCTCCCGATCGGGGAAGGCCCTCCGGCCCCGTCGATGACCAAGGGGCCGGCGTTCGCCCGACCACTGGACGGTGCCACGGGGCGGTGCCGTGGGGCGGTGGGGATCCGCCCGCTGAGGAGTGCCCCGTCACGACCGGGCGCTGCCGGACCCACTGCCTGGTGACGAGGGGCGCCTCAGCCGTTGACGAAGTCGCGCACCTGCCCGTAGACGGTCGGATCCGAACCGATGGCGATGTGACCGAGGCAGGCGGTCTGGGTGTTCTTCGCGCCGCTCAGGGAGACACTGCTGTCCGGGTTGATGATCGCGTCGCAGGGCGACCACCAGGTGCCGTAGCGCGGGGTGCCCGGGGTCTCGTCGCCGGCGTTGAGCGAGGTGAGGAAGGCGGACCCGATGCGCATCTCGAGGCAGGAGGTGTAGGCGCATCCGTTGGCCCAGTCGGTGCCGTGGTTGGGGCCGCCCAGCGAGACCCAGGCGTCGATCTTTCCGCTGCCGGCCAGGTTCTTGGCGTAGTAGCGGCTGGACAGGCCACCCATGGAGTGGCTGACGATGTCGACCTTGGACGCGCCGGTGGCCGCGAGCAGGCGGTCGACCTCGGCGGCCAGTTGCTGGGCGGTGGTGGCGTTGGACTGTTGCCAGTCGTAGCTCCACTGGTCCAGGTACGACGACGGCCAGCCGTCGGCTCGGAAGTCGTCCGCCATGGTGTTCCAGTAGGAGCCCGACGAGCTGTATCCGTGGACGAACAGGATGGGGTTGCTGGAGGGTCCGAAAGCGGATGTACCGGCGGCGTGGCCCGGAGCCGCGGACGTGAGCGCGAACAGGGCGCTCACGAGGGCGGCGAGCACGTATTTCTTCAAGGCGTACCTCTAGGTGATCGGCTCGGTGGGGGGAGGCGCGACAGGAGGTTACTTCTGAGTAGGTCGGTCGGGTCAATGGCCTACCGGGATTCGATACCGGCCCTTGACCTGCAGTTTCGCTCCACGTCGTAGCGTTTGTGAGGGCCGTGGTCCTCAACCGGCCCATGTCCCCGAGCGTGCGTCAGACGACCTGCGGGCTGTGTCGAGGGCGCCGTTCACGGACCGTTCGCGACAGCCGGATCCCTGCGAAGCGGGGGTGGGGCCTGCTCGGACTTGTCCGGCCGATCATGTGACTACTCCGTGTCCAGGTGGTGAACCCGCCGCGCGAGCGGCCCAGGCCCATGCACCGCATCCGACGCCGTGCGCCGATCCACCGGAGATCACGGGACAGCCCTTGGGTGGGGCCGCAGCAGCAGTCCGATGTAAGCGAGGTCGAAGACGCTGCACAGGATCCCGAGGCCGAGGATGAACGGCGCGTCCTCCAGCACGCCGAACATCAGGGTCGGGGCGAGCGTGCCCAGCCATTTGGCGACGGCGATGATCAGCGACTGCCCGAGCGGCCCCTGCCGGGAGGCGTAGAGGGCGATGAACAGGCCGGACATCAGCAGGTTCTGCAGGAACGCCGCGTACCGGCTCGCGTCGTGCGCCCCGAAGTGCGCCAGGAACAGCCACTGCACCGCGAATCCCGTACCGAACACCAGGATCGACCAGGCGGCGAAGATCGGCCGGGTCACGAAGTCCGGGAGCTCGGCCCGCCCGAAGCGCAGGTAGGTGTAGACGATCAGCAGGTCGGCCACCGCCCACACCACGTTGACCACGCCTTGGGCGGAGACGCCCACCGAGAAGTCGCGGACCGCGTAGGTGCTCTCCCAGGCGAAGTTGAGGGCGAGCGCGGCGACCGGCATCGCGTACGTCCGGTCCCGCAGGCCGACGCGGATCGCCTCCACATACACGACCGTCCAGGCGATCCCGCTGACCAGCGTGAGCATCAGATCCACGCACGCACCCTAGCGAGGGGTTCGGCCGGGTGTGTCGCACCCCTTGTCTGACGGTCCGTCAGCTATGACGATGGCCCCGCACCGATATGACGAATCGGCAGACGAAGGCGAGGCGGGCCCGCCATGGCGCGCGTATTTCCGCAAGGTCGGCTGGTCTACGGGATGCAGCTCCCGGTCCAGTCGCAGAGCACCCTCTACGCCGAGCCCTGGGAGGCGTCGGCCACCGCCGCCGATCTCGCCGGGATCGCGCGGGCCGCCGACCGGGCCGGCTTCGGGTACCTGGCCACCTGTGACCACGTGGCCATCCCCCGGCGGCTCGCAGGCCCCATGGGCACCGTCTGGTACGACCCGGTGGCGACCCTGTCCTTCCTCGCCGGCATCACCGAACGCACGCGGCTGCTGAGCCACGTCGCGATCCTGGGCCTGCGCCACCCGCTGATCAGCGCCAAGCAGTACGCCACCCTCGACCACCTCTCCGGCGGCCGGCTGATCCTCGGGGTGGGCGCCGGGCACGTGCAGGAGGAGTTCGAGATCCTCGGCGTGGACTTCGCGCGCCGCGGCGGGGTCCTCGACGAGACCCTGGACGCGCTGCGGGCGGCGCTCGGGCCCGGGGAATACCCGGAGTTCGAGGGCGAGCTGTTCTCCTTCAAGGACCTCGGCCAGCTGCCCCGGCCCGCCCAGGAGCGGATCCCCGTCTGGGTCGGCGGCTCCTCGCCCGCCGCCGTGCGCCGTGCCGCGGTGCGTGGGGACGGCTGGCTCCCGCAGGGCGACCCGCGCGAGAAGCTCCCGCGGCAGATCGCCCGGATCAAGGAGCTCCGCGAGGCGGCGGGGGTGACCGATCCCATCGAGTTCGGCGCGATCACCGAGGCGCTGTACGTCGGCGAGCCCGGCTGGGACACCGGCCGCCGCACCCTCACCGGCAAGGCGGAGGAGCTCGCCGCGTCCCTGCGGGAGTACAAGGCGCTCGGCGTGGACCAGATCCAGGTGCGCTTCCGCAGCCGCTACCGCGCCGAGCTCGTCGATCAGATCACCGCTTTCGGGGCCGAGGTGGCCCCCCTCCTCAACGACTAGGGGCTGACGGATCATGGGCAAGCTGGACGGGCGCGTCGTCATCATCACCGGTGCGGCGCGCGGGCAGGGCGAGCAGGAGGCCCGGCTCTTCGCCGCCGAGGGCGCACGGGTGCTCCTCGGTGACGTGCTGGACGAGCAGGGTGCGGCGGTGGCCAAGGACATCGGCGAGGACCGGGCCCGGTACGTACGGATGGACGTGAGCCGCGAGGAGGACTGGGCGGCCGCCGTCGCCGTCGCGAAGGAGACCTTCGGCCCGATCGACGGCCTGGTCAACAACGCGGGCATCCTGCGCTTCAACGAGCTGACCGCGACCCCGCTGGAGGAGTTCCGGCAGGTGGTTCAGGTCAACCAGGTGGGTGCCTTCCTCGGCATCAAGGCGGTGGCCCCCGAGATCGAGGCGGCCGGCGGCGGCACCATCGTCAACACCTCCTCGTACACGGGCCTGACGGGCATGGCGTACGTCGGCACGTACGCCGCGACCAAGGCGGCGATCCTCGGCCTCACCCGGGTGGCCGCGCTGGAGCTGGCGGGCAAGGGCATCCGGGTCAACGCGATGTGCCCGGGTGCCGTGGACACCCCGATGGCCAACCCGGGCCTGCTGGACCCGGCGAACATGACCGACGAGGCCAAGGACGCGATGGCCGAGCTCTACAAGCGGGTGGTCCCGATGGGGCGGGTGGGGCGGCCGGAGGAGATCGCGAAGCTGGCGCTCTTCCTGACGGGCGAGGACTCCTCGTACATCACGGGCCAGCCGTTCGTGATCGACGGCGGTTGGATGGCGGGCGTCAGCATTCTCTGATGGGGCGTCAGGTATTGACGCTCACGCCCCGGCGATGGAACAGTCGAGACATCGGATCTGACGTAACGTCAGAAACTAAAGGACGGTGAACCCCCTTGGAATTCGGGCTCTTTGTGCAGGGATACGTGCCTGAGGCGCGATCCAAGGTCGACCCCGAGGCAGAGCACAAGGCGCTGATCGAGGAGACCGAGTACGTCATACAGGCGGACAAGTCCGGCTTCAAGTACGCCTGGGCCTCCGAGCACCACTTCCTGGAGGAGTACTCGCACCTGTCGGCGAACGAGGTGTTCCTCGGGTACCTCGCCCACGCCACCGAGCGCATCCACCTCGGCTCCGGCATCTTCAACCCGCTCGCCCCGGTGAACCACCCGGTCAAGGTGGCCGAGAAGGTCGCCATGCTCGACCACCTCTCCAAGGGCCGCTTCGAATTCGGCACCGGCCGAGGCGCGGGCAGCCACGAGATCCTCGGCTTCCTGCCGGGCATCGAGGACATGAACGGCACCAAGGAGATCTGGGAGGAGACCATCGCGGAATTCCCCAAGATGTTCCTCCAGGAGGAGTACGAGGGGTTCCAGGGCAAGCACTGGTCGCTCCCGCCGCGGAAGATCTTCCCCAAGCCGTACGGGAAGGCCCACCCGGCCATGTGGTACGCCGCCGGATCCCCGTCCTCGTACGCGATGGCGGCGAAGAAGGGCCTCGGCGTACTGGGCTTCAGCGTGCAGAAGGTCTCCGACATGGAGTGGGTCCTCGACCAGTACAAGACGGCCGTCCGGGAGGCGAAGGCCATCGGGGCCTTCGTCAACGACAACGTCATGGTCACCTCGACCGCGATCTGCGCCGAGACCCACGACAAGGCCGTCGAGATCGCCGTCAACGCCAACATGAACCGCTTCCAGTCGCTGGTCTTCCGCTACCACGACACCTTCCCGCGGCCCGAGGCGATTCCGCAGTGGCCCGAGACCCTGCCGGAGTACAACGCGGAGATCATCGAGCTCCTGATCGCCGAGGAACTCCTGATCTGCGGCGACCCGTCGGAGGTCCGCGCCCAGTGCAAGCGCTGGGAGCAGGCCGGCGCCGACCAGCTGTCCTTCGGCCTGCCGACGGGCGTCTCGCCCGAGGACACGATGACGACGATCAAGCTGATCGGCGAACACGTGATCCCGCACATCGACACGGACCCGGTCCACCGCACGACCCGCTTCCGCCAGGCCGTCTGACCCGGCGCAGAGACGGGGA
>NZ_JBSGZP010000493.1:0-5626 GCF_053611065.1 Streptomyces sp. NPDC054840 | reverse complement strand
CCCTGTCCGGGCCGCCGTGCCGTGAGGGATGGGTCCAGGTCCCCAGAGCGCTTTTGAGTTGCTGCTTGTTCCTGGCCGAGCGGCCCTCGATCCCGCGCTCCTTCGCTTCCTGGTAGAGCTCGTCCTTGGTGCGCTCGGACGACCCTCCACCGCCGCGGGACTTCTCACCACCGCGCTGCGAGGCGGACTTGCCCTGCGTGGAACTGCGACTTGCCGTCTTGCTCTCTCCCGACCGGGCACGTTCCTTGTTCACGGTGCGGGAGGCCATCTCCTTCGCGCGGTCCTCCGACATACCGCGCTGCTCACCCGACTCCTTGATGTGCTCGTACTGACGCTCTCGCTTCGGGCTGGATCCTCGGGGCATGACGAAACCTTTCTTCGATGGGTGTGGCCTCATGCCATCGTGCGCGTACCCGACTCTGCCCGCATCACACCGAGAAGCTTCCGGAGCTGCTCAGCCTCGGAACGCCACCCGGTCATGCGGGCGGTGGAAGACGGACGATGGGCCCACCGCGGGCGCCGTAGGGCGGGCGTCGGCGCCGTCGCCCCGGCCCCGGTCCGCGCCACGTTCGCGAAACGACAGCTCGTCGGCGCCCGGCCGTCCTCCGACATCTCTGCCGGGCCCGGTCGGGTGATGTGCGCGGGACGGGGCGGATCCGAGCACACCCTCGGGGCATGTGTGGGGAATGCCGGTGCGCCGGCGCTGAGCGGTGTCGGCTCGAACGCAGGTGTCCTCCGCCCGTCGGCGGGTAGGCGCCGGTCACGGACGCGTGAGCAAGTCGGCCGGTCTCAGGCGGTGGACAGGGCCGCGGGCGGGAGGCAGAGGTGAAAGGCGAAGGCTCGATGGACCGCATCGCGGAGCCCTGGGGAGCGCGGTCGCCCTACGAACGCGCAGGGCACTGGCCCGTACGCGTGGACACCGTCCTCGCCGACGGCATCGCCGAGGGGGACGTCCAGCGGTGGGTGCAGACGGCCTCGATCCTGCACTCCGACGGTGATGCCATGGACATCGCTGTCGGGGACGGACGGATCGTCGGCGTGCGGGGACGAGCCGGCGACCGGGTCAACCACGGCCGCCTCGGGCCCAAAGACCTCTTCGGCTGGCAGGCCAACGCCTCGCCCGACCGGCTGAGGCGCCCCTTGGTCCGCGACGGGGGACGGCTCGTCGAGACCGACTGGGAGACCGCGATGGGCCGGGTCGTCTCCCGCTCCCAGGAGCTGCTGGGCGAGCACGGCCCGGGTTCGATCGGCTTCTACACCTCCGGCCAGCTGTTCCTGGAGGAGTACTACACGCTCGCGGTCCTCGCCAGGGCCGGCATCGGGACGAACCATCTGGACGGCAACACCCGCCTGTGCACCGCGACCGCGGCGGAGGCACTGAAGGAATCGTTCGGGTGTGACGGCCAACCGGGTTCCTTCGAGGACATCGACCACGCCGATGTGATCGCCCTCTTCGGACACAACATCGCCGAGACGCAGCCCGTGCAGTGGATGCGCATCCTGGACCGCCTCCGAGGCAGCGACCCGCCTGGGCTGGTCTGCGTCGACCCGCGCCCCACCCCGGTGGCCCGGGCCGCCGCGGTGCACCTGGCGCCACGTGGCGGCACCAACGTCGCCCTCCTCAACGCGCTCCTGCACGAGGTCATCCGCACCGACCGGCTGGACCACGACTACATCGAGGCGCACACGGTCGGCTTCGAAGAGCTGCGCTCGCAGGTCGAGGACTGCACACCGGCCTGGGCCGCGGGGATCTGCGACGTTCCCGCCGCCCGGATCGAAGAGGCGGCAGAGATGCTCGGCAGGGCCGAACGGCTGCTTTCCACCGTCCTGCAAGGCGTTTACCAGTCGCACCAGGCGACAGCTGCCGCCGTGCAGATCAACAATCTCCACCTCGTCCGGGGCATGCTCGGCCGGCCGGGAGCCGGCATCCTCCAGATGAACGGGCAACCCACCGCCCAGAACACCCGCGAGTGCGGCGCCGACGGCGACCTGCCCGGCTTCCGGAACTGGCAGAACGACGAGCACGTGGCCGACCTGGCCCGGGTGTGGAACGTCGAGCCGCAGAAGATTCCGCACTACGCCCCGCCCACGCACGCCATGCAGATGTTCCGCTACGCCGAGCAGGGCTCCCTCCGCATGCTGTGGATCAGCGGCACCAACCCCGCGGTGTCACTGCCCGAGCTCGGCCGCGTCCGCACGATCCTCGCCCAGGACCGCCTCTTCACCGTGGTCCAGGACCTGTTCCTCACCGAGACGGCCCAGCTGGCGGACGTCGTCCTGCCCGCTGCCACCTGGGGCGAGAAGACGGGGACGTTCACCAACGCGGACCGCACGGTTCACCTGTCCGACAAGGCCGTCGAACCCCCCGGCGAGGCCAGGGCGGACCTGGACATCTTCCTCTACTACGCCGACCGCATGGGTTTCCGCGACATGGACGGCAGCCCCCTGATCCCCTGGCACGACGCCGAATCCGCGTTCGAGGCCTGGAAGCGGTGCAGCGCGGGACGCCCCTGCGACTACACGGGCCTCACGTACGACATTCTGCGCGGGCCCACGGGCATTCAGTGGCCCTGCAACGAGCACGCACCCCGAGGAACCGAGCGCCTGTACACCGACGGCATCAGCTGGGCCCATCCGGACACCTGCGAAACGTACGGCAAGGACCTCGAAACCGGAGCCGCCGACAGCGCCTCCGCGTACCGCTCGCTCAATCCCGACGGCAGGGCGATGATCAAGCCCGCCGCCTACTTGCCGCCCCACGAACCGCCCACGGACGCATTCCCCTTCCAACTCACCACGGGGCGCACCCTGTACCACTTCCACACGCGCACGAAGACCGGGCGGGTCCCCCAACTGAACGACGCCGCCCCGGACGTATGGGTCGAGGCGTCCGCCGCCGACGCGGCCGAGCGAAACCTCGAAGAAGGCGACCTCGTGGAGGTCGCCTCCCCCCGGGGCGCCCTGCGGGGACGGCTGCGCGTCACGGACATCCGACGGGGCCTGTTGTTCGTCCCGTTCCATTACGGCTACTGGGACACCACACCCGGGTACTGCCCGGATGGGCAGACCCCGGGCAGGGCGGCCAACGAGACGACGATCACCGACTGGGACCCCGCTTCCAAGCAGCCGCTCTTCAAGACCTCCTGCGCGGCGCTCACCCTCGTCGAGCGGGGCGGCGGGACTTCAGCTCCCGCACCGACCACCACCGCGTCCGCCCCCGCCCGGCCGGGCAGCACGCCGGCCACGACGGGCGGCGCCGCGGCTCATGCCACACACTCCTTCGACGGCGTCCGGAGCGACGGGGACGTCCGCGGGGACGGGGACGTCCGGAGCGACGGGAAGGGAGGCGACGGGTGAACGGCACCGCCCGGACGCTGCAGGCACTTCATCACGGGGAGAGCCACCTCGCGGGCGAGCTCCTCGCCGCGGCCGAACGCCACCGCGACGAGCACGAGGTGCACCACGTCGCCACCGACCTGGCCCACTGGTCCGAAGAGCACGTCCGGCGCCTGTCCGAGACGGCCGAGCACTATGGCGTGGAGGTGTCCGACGCCTCGGAGAACGGGGTCGTTCTCGCGCCGAAGCCCTCCACGGGGGACGATGCGTTCCTGTCGGCCGCCGGGGACTCGGGACTGCTCCTGCTGGCAGACCTCCGGGACCTTCACCTCGCCGCCGTCCGCAACTCCTTGTACTGGGAGATGCTGGCCCAAACGGCCCAGGCCGCCCGTGACGAGCGGCTCCTCGCGCTCGCCTCGGCCTGTCACCCGCGGACCCTGCGGCAGATGCGCTGGACCAACACCATGATCAAGAACCTCTGCCCCCAGGTGCTGACCAGCACCTGAAAGGCGCCGGAGCTGCAGCCGGCAGGGGCCCGGACGGCGTCCGGTATCCGCGTCCGGTGCATGCCTTTTGGCATCTACGCGGCAACGAGGCGCGACCCCCGGCGTGGTAGTTCCGATTCTGGGTGATCATGCGTATGGGGGGTAGTCGCCGAACGTGATCACTTTGGGCGTCGAAGAAGAGTATCTACTGGTGGATCCGGAGACCGCGCTTCCCCGGCCGTGGGTCGCCGACGTACGCAGGATCGCGGGCGTCGGACCTCTGGCCGAGGACGGTGAGGTCCAGGACGAACTACTCCAGGCCCAGATCGAGGTCGCCACCCCGGTCTGCACGCGGCTGGAGGAAGTGGGGGGTCATCTCCTACGGCTGCGGCACGCGGTCGCCTCCGCTGCCGAGGAGCGGGGCTGCCGGCTCCTCGCGTCGGCCGCCGCCCCGGTCAGGGACTCCGCTCCTGTCCCTGTCACACCGAAGCCCCGCTACCGCAAGATGGAAGGCGAGGCGCGGCAGCTGGTGGACGAGCAGCTGATCTGCGGGATGCACGTCCACGTGGCCGTGCCCGATCCGGAGGCCGGCGTGGCGGTGCTGAACCGCATTCGCGTCTGGCTTCCCACCCTGCTCGCGATGTCGGTGAACTCGCCGCTGTGGGACGGGAGGGACACCGGGTTCGCGAGTTGGCGGACGATCGTCTTCGGCCGCTGGCCGGTGAGCGGCCCCCCGCCGTACTTCCACGGCTACTCCGACTACGAGGAGCGGGTGGAGGCCCTGGTCTCGTCAGGGGTCATCGCCGACCGCGGACAGCTGTACTGGCAAGCCCGCCTCTCCGACCACTACCCCACCGTGGAGATCCGCTGCCTGGACGTGCAGTTGCGGGCGGACGACGCCGTCATGCTCGCGGGTATCGTGCGCGCCCTCGTCGAGGTCGCCCTCGCGGAGGAGAGTGCCGGAGCCCCTCCCGCCCCGTGCCCGTCGGAGCTGCTGCAAGCCGCGAACTGGCACGCGGCCCGCCACGGTCTGGACGGTTCCCTGGTCGACCCGCAGGGGCGCCGCCGCAGCAGCGGAGACGTCCTGTGCATGCTCCTCCGCCACATCGGTCCCGCGCTGGAGGAAAGCGGCGACGGTCGGGAAGTGAGCTCCCTCGTGCACCGCCTCCTCCGGGACGGAACGCCGTCGGCCCAGCAGCGGCGTGCCCTGGCGGAAGGCGGCATGCCCGCCCTGCGCAAGCTGCTTCTGGCAGGTTCGCCCGAAGAGTGAGCTCCGGAAATGGGCAAGCCGGTCAGGCCTCCGATCGCCGCGGTGCACCCGTGCTCCCACCCGGCCGAAGAGGCCTCCCGACCGCGGCGCGGCCAAGGGGGACCGGGCCGCGGCCAGGGCGTCACCGGCGCTCGACGCCGGGCGCCAGGGTGGCCCGTCCGGCGGGACGTCGGCCCTTTTCGTCCTCGGTGCCCCGTGGCCCCGCGCCGTCCCGGCCGGAGGGTGGCCTGACGCGCCACCTCCCACGCGCCGGGCCGGTGATCGCGCTGCCGGAACGCGACCCGTGACGGCCGCGACAGTGACGGCCGCGACCTTGACGGCGGCGACCGTGTCGGCCGCGACCGTGTCGGCCGCGACCCGTGTCGGCCGCGACCCTGACGGCCGCGCCCCGAGGTCGGCCTGTGACCGCTGGGGAGCGTGCGATCCGGTCCGCCCCAGCGCGAGGAGCCGCCCCATGTGGGAGACGATGGGCACGTGCGGAACGTTTCTCCCGCCGAAGCCGATCCAGCGGGCCGGCAGCAGATGGAGAGGGCCC
>NZ_JBSGZP010000492.1:0-5628 GCF_053611065.1 Streptomyces sp. NPDC054840 | reverse complement strand
GATCTGCTCCGTGGTGAGGGGCTCGGTGACCCCGCCGCGGGCGAGGCCGGCGATGGACACGCCGAGCTTGGCCGCCACCACCGGTCGGGGGTGCGGACCGTTGGCGCGCAGCTCCTGCAGCCACTGGGGCGGGTCGGCCTGGAGCGCACTCAATTCGCTGCGCGAGACGACACCCTCCTGGAACTCTGCGGGGGTGGCCTCGAGGTACACGCCCAGCTTCTTCGCCGCGGTCGCGGGCTTCATCGTCTGGGTGTTCTGGTGCGACGTCATGGTGTCAAGAGTATCGAGCGTGTGCGCTACCTCCGACCACGACCGGTAACCTTGCGGGGTGACAGGCTCGGAAGTACCCCATTCGTTCCGGCTCGCTTATGTCCCGGGGGTGACACCCAGCAAGTGGGTGCGTATCTGGAACGAGCGGCTGCCCGACGTCCCGCTGACCCTGGTCGCCGTGTCCCCGATCGAGGCGTTCGGCGTGCTGCGGGCGGGCGGCGCCGATGCCGGATTCGTGCGGCTGCCGGTCGACCGTGACGATCTCAGCGCGATCCCCCTCTACACCGAGACCACGGTGGTCGTGGTCCCCAAGGATCACCTCGTGGCCGCGGCGGAAGAGGTGTCCACCGAGGATCTCGCCGACGAGGTCGTGTTCCACCCGCTCGACGACACCCTGGCCTGGGAGCAGCTCCCGGGCAAGCCGGCGATCGAGCGCCCCGAGACGACGGCTGACGCCATCGAGCTGGTTGCCGCCGGTGTGGGCGTGCTCGTCGTCCCGCAGTCGCTCGCCCGCCTGCACCACCGCAAGGACCTGACCTACCGGCCCGTCTCGGACGCGCCCGCCTCGCGGATCGCGCTGTCGTGGCCCCAGGAGGAGACCACCGATCTGGTAGAGGAGTTCATCGGGATCGTCCGCGGCCGGACCGTGAACAGCACGCGGGGGCGCGCACCGACCCCGCCGCAGCCCAAGGAGAAGCGCAAGCGCCCGGAAACGGGTAAGGGTGGCGGCGCTCAGCGGAAGCCGGGGGCCGGGAAGTCGTCGTCCGGGAAGCCGGCCGGCAAGAACCCCCGCGGTGCCGCCGGCGGTCCCCAGGGCGGAAAGGGCGGCAAGCCCCGCCGTCGCCCGTAGGTCACGTCCGCGAAGTGGCGCCGGCCGCCCGCGACGGCCTGGCTTCGGGGCTACGGCTCGCTTCGCGGTGTATGCAGGGGGGATGGATCTCCGGCCTCCGTCGCACCCGCGTCACCACCGGTCCCCCAAGGTGAGCCGGGCGCAGGTGGCGGTCCCGTTCGCGCTGATCGCCCTGGTGACGACGGTCGACGTGCTCGCTCCGCCCGAGGTGCACCTCGGACCGTTCCTGGCCGCCGCACCGGCCGTGACCGCGTCGTTCGCGGGGCCCCGGATGACGGCCTTCGTCGGTGTGGTCGCCGTACTGGCCCAGGTGGTGGTCGCGATGGCGCGCACCAGCCTGACCGATCTGAACCACACCTTCCAGATCATCGCGCTCGTGATGATCTCGGTGTTCGCGACCTTCTTCGCCCACCTGCGCGTGGTGCACGAGAAGGAGGTGACCCAGCTGCGCTCGGTGGCGGAGACCGCCCAGGAGGTGGTCCTGCGGCCGCTGCCCGACCGGATCGGCCCGCTGGGTGTCGCCTCCGTGTACCTGGCCGCCGCGGCCGAGGCCCAGATCGGCGGCGACCTGTACGCCGCCGCCCGGACGGCCACCGGCACGCGGCTGATCATCGGCGATGTGCGGGGGAAGGGGCTGGAGGCCGTCGGGGACGCCGCGCTCGTCCTGGGCGCTTTCCGGGCCTCCGCCCACCAGGAGGCCGGGCTGTCGGGCCTGGTGGACTACCTGGAGGCGGCGGTCTCCGCGGACCTGGACGGTGCCGGGGACGAGGGCGAGAGTTTCGTGACCGCGGCCGTCCTGGAGATCCCCGACGCCGAGCCGGTGGTGCACCTCGTCAGCTGCGGCCATCCGCCGCCGCTCCTCGTGCTGCGCGCCGGCGGCGCCGAGCAGCTGGAGGTGGACCGGCCCGCGCCACCGCTGGGGCTCGCGGGGCTCGTGACATCGTCGGTCACCGCGCAGACCTTCGCCTTCGCCGAGGGGGACGTCCTGCTCCTCTACACGGACGGCGTGCTGGAGGCACGCGACCGGGCGGGCGCCTTCTACCCGCTGGCGCGGCGCGTGACCGCATGGCCGGGTCTGCGGCCGCAAGCACTGCTGGACCGGGTGTGCGAGGACCTGCTGGCGCACGCGGCCGGCAATACTCTGGACGACGACGCGGCGATGGTCGCGATCGAGCGGACCGCGGCACCCTGAGGGCTGTCCGGGTTTGCCGGAGTCGGGTTTGCCAGAATCGGGTTTGCCAGAATCGGATCATGCTGACCCTCGGAACGATCGTCATGGGAGCCGCGGACGTGCGGCGGGCCGCGGACTTCTGGAGCCGGGCGCTGGGGTACGTACCCCGCGACGGCCAGGTGGACGAAGGCTGGACCGTCCTGGTCCCGGCCGACGGCGGCGGTCCGGGCCTGGCGCTCGGGCGTAGCGTCACGCCCGTACAGGAACGGCCGCGCGTCCACCTCGACCTGTACGCGGCGGACGCGGCCGAGCAGACGGCGGAGGTGGCGCGGCTGGTCTCCCTGGGCGCGCGGCACGTCGACTGGGATTCCTACCCCAAGGACCCGGACTTCGTGGTGCTGGCCGACCCCGAGGGCAACCGGTTCTGCGTCATCGACGCCACTCACGGCTCCTGAAGAGGGGCTCGCCGTTCTTCCTCGATGCCCCCATGCGAATGGATCAGCGGTGTCCTGGAATTGCGGGCGACAGGTGCGGATCAAGCCCGCTGGGATGACGGCTCAGCCCTCAGAGGCGCCCTCCGGTCATCCATATGCGTGACATCGCATCGGCCAGGGCGGGATATCGGGCGGCCTCACACAGCATTTCCGAGAGTACGAGCAATCCGTGAGCGGTGCTCCGCGGATCGCGGTTCTGGTGCAGTCGGATGACCGCGTTGCTCAAGGGCCGGCGCCCGAGCAGGATCCCAGAACGCCGGACGGCGGCGGCCGTCTCCAGGTCGGCGCGGCCTCCGCCGAACGGCAGGGCTTCCGTTCGGCGCAAGCCCGGCGGCGCGACCGAGTCCCGCACGTGGCGGACGTACGCTTCGGGCGGGGCCTGGCCGTTCTCGAAAATGTTCCGGAAGCCGACGATCCGGAGGCTCGTATTGCGGGGGCGGAGTTCGATGTAGAGCTCGACGAACAGACCGCGCAGTTGGACATGGAGAGGGAGGTAGGGCATTTCGCCCTCCTTGCGCCCGGCCCCGCCGAAGAATCCCTGCGCGTCTTCCGCCTTGGACCGGATGGTCGACGTCAGGGATCGGTACTCGTCGGGTGAAGCGAGCGCCGGGGAGAACAGCATCGGTATCAGCATCGCCGGCCTGTCAGGAGAGAGGTCCACAACTCGGAATTACCGTGAGCGATCTGACCGCGATCGCTTGGATCCTGCTGCACTCACGCATGCACATCACCACCTTCGCCATATTCCGACGACGGGTTCATCAACCCCGTCGGCGCCGGGTTCGGTCCGATGCGCTCCTTTCTAGTCGGCCGGGTGGCGACCGAGAGAATTGTTGACCTCTGATGCTAAGAACGGGACATGTCCTAGCCCGGGTTGGCGACGGTAGGGCCGGACGCGGACGCCCTCTTCGCCATACCTGAATGGACGGCTACACCTGCACGGCGGCGCTCGAATGGGGGCCGGTCGATCGAGACGCCTGGCAGCTTCCGCGTCGACCCTCATGGTCTCGGTGCTCCGCGGCGATCGGAAGGGCGTCGCCATACCCGGGAGATCCCTGTCGGATCCTGCCGTGAAGGCCTCGACTTCCTGCTGCGGCTCGACCCGGTCTGCACGCCGCGCTTCGAGGACAACAGCCGCGTCGTGGTCGACGTCATCGCCGACGGTGGTTCCCGGTTCCTGAGGTGACGCTTGTCCCTGCCTTAAGTGGAACCTAAGACTCATCAGGGCCGCACCGAAACGAACGAATGTCCGTTTCGGTGCGGCTAACGTGCTGCCGGATCCCCAACTCCCCAGTAATACAAAGGCAGGCACGCGATGGGCAGCACAGTCGGGCACCGGCGCAGGACGAGTCGTACGGCGAAGGTCACGGGCGCGATCGTGACGGCGGCGGTGATCGGCGGGGCGGCCTTCGCCTTCACCGGGATCGCGCAGGCGAGCTCGGTCGGCGCCGTGTACACGAAGTCCACCTCCTGGAGCGGTGGTTACACCGGCCAGTACGTCATCACCAACAGCACCGGGACGGCGCAGTCGGACTGGACCCTCCAGTTCGACCTGCCGGCGGGTACGAAGATCGACTCACTCTGGAACGGCACCCACACGGTCTCCGGCCGCCGCGTGACCGTGAAGCCCGCGAGCTGGAACGGACAGCTGGCGGCGGGGGCCTCCGTCACCGTCGGCTTCGTCGCGAGCGGAGCCGGCACCCTCGGCGACCCCACCGGGTGTCTGATCAACGGGGTGAAGTGCTCCGTGGACCAGGGCGCCACGGCCCAGCCCAGCGGGCGTCCCACCGCCCGGCCCACGGTGACGGCGAGCCCGGCCCCCACCGCGCCCGCCACGTCCGCCGCGCCCACCGGGACCACGTCGCCCTCCCCCACTGCGACCGCCCCCACCCCCACTCCCGCCCCCGGGGGCGCCGGCGCGCGCTTCGCCCCGTACGTGGACACCTCCCTGTACCCCGCGTACGACCTGCTCGACACCGCGGCGAAGACCGGTGTGAAGGAGTTCCATCTCGCCTTCATCACCTCCGGCGGCGGCTGCGCACCGCTGTGGGGAGGGGTCACGGATCTCGCGAACGACAAGGTCGCCGCCCAGATCGGTGCGCTGCGCGCCACCGGCGGCGACGTCCGGGTGTCGTTCGGCGGGGCCGCCGGTCACGAACTGGCTTTGAACTGCGCCACCGTGGAGGAGCTGGCCGCCGCTTACGGGAAAGTCGTCGACCAGTACCGGCTCACCAAGGTCGACTTCGACATCGAGGGGGCCGCCCTGCCGGACACCGCCGCGAACGCGCGCCGCGCGCAGGCCATCGCCCGGTTGCAGAAATCCCACCCCGGCCTGGACGTCGCCTTCACCCTGCCCGTGATGCCCGAGGGTCTGACCCAGCCGGGCGTGGCGCTGCTGGCCGACGCCAAGAAGAACGGTGTACGGGTCGACGCCGTCAACATCATGGCGATGGACTACGGTCCGGCGTACAGCGGGGACATGGGGCTGTACGCGATCCAGGCCGCGACGGCCACGCAGGCGCAGATCAAGGGCGTGCTCGGGCTGTCCGACGCGGCGGCGTGGAAGGCCGTGGCCGTCACGCCGATGATCGGCGTGAACGATGTCGCGAGCGAGATCTTCACGGTGGAGGACGCGACGCAGCTCGTACAGTTCGCCGCCTCGAAGGGGATCGGCAGGCTGGCCATGTGGTCCTCCACACGGGACAAGCAGTGCGCCGCCGGAGCCGTCAATCACGCCGACGCGACGTGCAGTTCGATCCTCCAGCAGCCGCTGGCCTTCACCAAGGCGTTCGCCGCTCTCAAGTAGGCATGCCTGGCCGGCGACCTGAGGGTCGTGTCCGCAG
>NZ_JBSGZP010000491.1:0-5636 GCF_053611065.1 Streptomyces sp. NPDC054840 | reverse complement strand
CGTGTCGGCGCCGGCCCCGGCACCGGGGCCGGGGCCGGGGCCGGGCGGCTTGAGCCAGAGGGATCCGCTCACCACAGGCTCCCGTCGGCGGCGAGTTCGCGGTACCAGGGATCGGCGAGCCGCTGGGTCCACTCGTCGCCCGCGTGGACGGGCAGGACGGGCTGGCCGGCCAGTTCGCGGTAGATGTGCCGGAAGCCGTCCACGGACTGATGGAGGGTGAACTTCTCCACCACGCGCTTGCGGGACATCCGGCCGAGCTCGGCCCGGCGCCGGTCGTCGCGGAGCAGGGCGAGGGTGGCGCGGGCCATGGTCTCGGGTTCGCGCGGCGGCACGACGAGGCCGGTGTCGCCGACGGCCTCACGGACTCCGCCGACGTCGGTGGAGACGGTCGTGCGGCCGCAGGACATGGCTTCGATGATGCTGAAGGGGAAGCCCTCGCTGATGGAGGAGAGCATGACGACGCTGCCCGCCGCGTAGGCCTGCGCCACCTGCTCGATGCGGCCCTCGTAGGTGATCCCGTCGGTCACGCCGAGTTCGGCGGCGAGCTTCTCCAGACGGAGCTTGTACTCCTCGCAGCCGGCCGGCACGGGGCCGAAGAGGCGCAGCCGCAGGGCGGGCAGTTCCTCGCGCATGAAGGCGTAGGCCCGGATGAGGGTTTCGAGGTCCTTGATCGGGTCGATGCGGCCGCACCAGCTGAGGGTGGGCACGTCGGGTTCGGGGCCGGCCTCGGGGAAGGCGTGCGGGTCGACGCCGTTGTAGACGGTGCGGATGCGGTCGGACCGGGCGCCTCCGCGTTCCTCCCAGCGGCGGTTGTACTGGTTGCACGGGGTGATCAGGTCGGCCTTGCGGTAGCCCTCGGTGTTGAGCTCGCGGTAGAAGCCGAGCATGAGGGCTTTGACGGGCCAGCGCTGGGCGGCGCTGCGGTAGCCGAGGTAGCGCTCGCGCAGGTAGATGCCGTGCTCGGTGAGCAGGAAGGGGACCCCGTCGAGGTAGGTGGCGGCGAGGGCCGGGAGGGTGGCGAGGCCGCTGCTGACGGCGTGGGCGACGCTGTCGGGCGGGATGCGGACACCGAGCGGGCGCAGTGCGTGTTCCAGCAGGTCGGTGGCGGTGAGCGCGTCGTGGATGGTGGGCGCGGCCTCGGCGGTGACGAGTCCGGGCCGGGTCCATACGGTCATCAGCAGACGCAGGACGGACTCGGAGCGCAGGGCCGGTGCGAGCTTTCCGGCCCGGGCCAGGACGGCCAGTTCGCGCAGGGCCTCGGAGAAGCGGTGCCGGGCGGGATCGGGCTCGGGGTCGAGCAGGGAGAGCAGGAAGCTCTCGTAGACCTCGGTGAAGCGGCGGTGGGCCCTGCCGCGCAGGGCCGACCGGCGGCTGCGGGACGGGAGCGGCCCCCACAGCGGGAAGGCGGTGTGCCGGTAGACGTTGCGGGGCAGTTCCCAGGTGACCGGCTCTCGTCCGGAGCCGGTCAGGGCTATGAGGTTGAAGTCGACCTCCGGCATGCCTCGCACCAGTTGGTCGCACCAGGTGCTGACGCCCCCGTGGACGTGCGGGTAGGTGCCTTCGGTGAGCATGGTGACGTGACGCCCATGACTCATGCGGTGTGTCCCCCCAGGACGGAAAAGGGGCCGGCGCCCGTGGGTTCTCGGAGCGCCGGCGCTAGGTGGTACTCGTGGTGGCTTGCGGGACGGTCAGCTGGGCAGCTTGAGCGTGACGGCGCTCTGGAGCAGCTCCGGACCGGCCCAGGCGGAACGGGTACCGGCGTACGCGGTGCCGAAGTCGGCGGTGCCCAGCAGCAGCTGCTTCCTGGTGCCGGTGGGGGCGGTCACCGGGGCGACGACCCCGGAGGGCGCCTTGATGGTGACGTCGTTGCCGATGCGGTAGGCGGTGACCTTGCCTTCCGCGAGGGCCTTGTCCCAGGCGGCGCGGCGCTGGAACTCGACGCCGGTGTCCTTCATGCTCTGGTTCACGATCGGCGCGCTGGGGGCGTAGAGGGCGCGGTAGGTGTCGAGAACCTGGTTGAGCACCGGGTAGAGGGTCCGGTCCTCGGCGAGGTTGGACTGGTGGACGTAGTGCGGGCGCGGGTCGTTGGCCAGGACGTGGCGCAGGGCGGTGCGGGCCTCGGCCGGGACGATGGTGTCGAGGTAGCCGGTGTTGACGTTCAGCGGGGCCGGGAGGCAGGTGGAGGTCGCCGGGTTGTCCTCGCAGACGCCGCTTCCGCCGTGGGCGCGGCTGGTGTAGATCCAGTTGTACTCGTCGGCCATTTCGGCGTTGGTGCCCGTGTTGTAGTACACGTTCATCGGGTGCCGGGGGACCGTGAGGGCCGCGCCGACCGCGCGCTGCGCCGGTTCGCGGGAGTTGTCGCTGCCCGCCCACTTGACCCCGTTGTCGGCGAGGGCTCCGGCCAGGTTGGGGTTGTCCACGGGCTGCTGCGGGGCGGTCTTGAGGCCGGAGTGCTCCCCGGTGACCAGTTCGGTCCGGTCGGTGGTGATGCCCTTGGAGGCGGCCCAGTTGTTGTTGTCGCGGATCTGGGCGGAGATCTCGGCGCGGCTCATGTACTGGATCACGCCGGCGGAGTTCTTCGTACAGGTCCACGGGATGACGGCGGTGTTCTGGACACATCCGAGGAACGGGTGGGTGTAGGTGTGGTTCATCCAGCGGTACTTGGCGCGGTCGGCGACGAGCTGAGCGGTCATCGCGTCGACGCCGCCGTTCTCGGCCTTCCACTCCTCCCCGGCGCCGCCGTTGAAGAGCATGTCGAGCTTGAAGTTCTTCGACGTCTGCCACTGCGCCGCGTACACGGCGTCGGCGGCGCTCATCCGGATGGTGCTCTCCTTGCCCTCGCCGCCCGCGCAGGCGTAGTCGCCCGGCGTGCAGTTCAGCTCCTTGTTCCAGCGGGCGTCGGGGGCGAAGACGTCGTCGACGTGGACCGCGAAGTAGTTGCGGCTCCGGCCGAGGTGCACCCCCTGGGTCAGCCAGTCGACGATGCCGCGGGCGAGCAGCCGGAACTGCTGCTGGTACTGGTTGTAGCCGAAGGTGACGACCAGTTCGCTGCGGCCGTCGTGCGCGTACTCGCCGACGAGCGAGGCCCGGCCGGAGCCGACTGGCGCGTCGAGGTAGCTGGTGTAGCCGGGGCGCGGCTTGCCCATGAAGCCGAAGCTCTCGGGGACCAGGGCCGAGTTGTCCTCGAAGGTGACCTGGCCGCCGAGGTAGGCGAAGGGGCCCGCCTTGCCGGCCGTGGTGACGGCGGCCTGGGTGCCGTCGAGCTGTCCGCTGTAGCCGCCGTTGTCGGTGTATTCCAGCCCGACGCCCGGGTGGGCCCAGGTATAGGCGTCGACCTGGCGGATGCCGTACGCCGTCTCGTAGGCGGTGAGGGCGGCCATCTCGGCCGAGCCCTCGCCGAACGGGTTCTCGTTCGGCAGGACGACACCCTGGTACTTGGCGCGCGGACGGCCGGTCGCGCTGTCGGCGGGTTCGCTGAGGAAGCCCGCGTTGATGACCGGACGGCTGCTGCTGCCCAGCTCGATGCGGGTGTAGGGCACGCCCGTGTCGCGGAGTTCCGCGGTGATCGCCTCGACCGAGCTGCCGCCGTCGTCGACGACCAGCACCTTCAGGTCGATGCGCGGTGCCACGGCCGCCTGGGCGGTCGTGGCGGGTACTGCCACGGATACCAGGGCAGCTGCCGCCATCATCGCGGCGACCCTGTTCATCCGATTCTTGTTGACCATTTTCGGCCTTTCCCCCCGCAGGCATCCCTCGACTCGGCCCTGGGCGGACAGCCGGAGCTGGGAGGCTCTGTGGAAATCATGCAAAGGAACCCCGCGTCCCCTTGCGAGAGTGGACCGAGTCTTTCGGACCTCGTCAGGTCTACGGGGCAAACCTGGAGCAGAGTCCACAGACGGGTGAACCTGACGGCCTCTCGATCGAACAACTTGCCAAACCTTCGAGTGGCGTACGGACGAGCGCGTACGCGTAGGCTCATTTCCGGCGGCTGTCGGGCCCGAATACGATCGCTACGGATGGCCGTCCCCCCACTCGGCCCACACACACAAACGGAAGCGAGACTTCACCACCGTGACTGCTCTGACTCTCAGCACTGCCGGCGCGACGACGCTCCGCGCCGACGCCCTCGTGGTCGGCGTGGCGAAGGGCCCCAAGGGACCGATCGTCGCCGCGGGCGCCGAGGCCGTGGACAAGGCGTACGACGGTAAGCTCGCCGGCGTCCTCGAGGCGCTGGGCGCTTCGGGCGCCGAAGGCGAGATCACCAAGCTGCCCGCCCCGGCGGGCCTCAAGGTCCCGGTCGTGCTGGCGGTGGGGCTCGGCTCCGTCCCCGAGAAGGACGAGTCGTTCGACGAGGAGGTGCTGCGCCGCGCCGCCGGCGCCGCCGCCCGCGCGCTGCACGGCAGCAAGAAGGCCGCCTTCGCCCTCCCGCTGGAGGACGCCTCCGCCGTCACCGCCGTCGCCGAGGGCGCGCTGCTGGGCGCGTACGCGTTCACCGCCTACCAGGGCGGCGAGAACAAGGCCCGCAAGGAGGCCAAGGGCGCGGCCCCGAAGGCCCCGCTGGGCGAGGTCGCCCTGCTGGGTGCCAAGCCCCGCGACAAGGAGCACAAGGCCGCGGTCGAGCGCGCCGCGGTCGTCGCGGCCGAGGTCAACGTCGCCCGTGACCTGGTGAACACCCCGCCGAACGACCTGACTCCCGAGGCCTTCGCCGCGATCGCCTCCGCGGCGGCCAAGGAGAACGGCATCAAGGTCCAGGTGCTGGACGAGAAGGCCCTGGTCAAGGGCGGCTACGGCGGCATCATGGGCGTCGGCAAGGGCTCCGAGAACCTGCCGCGCCTGGTGAAGCTCACCTACACGCACCCGAAGGCGGAGAAGACCCTGGCCTTCGTCGGCAAGGGCATCACCTACGACTCGGGCGGCATCTCCCTGAAGCCGGCCGGCCACAACGAGACGATGAAGTGCGACATGGCCGGCGCCGCCGCCGTCTTCGCCTCCGTGGTCGCGGCCGCGAAGCTGGGTCTGCGGGTCAACGTCACCGGTTGGCTCGCGCTCGCCGAGAACATGCCGTCCGGCTCCGCCACCAAGCCCGGTGACGTGCTGCGCATGTACAGCGGCAAGACCGTCGAGGTCCTCAACACGGACGCCGAGGGCCGTCTGGTCCTCGGTGACGCGCTGACCAAGGCTTCCGAGGACAACCCGGACGCGATCGTCGACGTCGCCACCCTGACCGGCGCCATGGTGCTCGCCCTCGGCGACCGCACCTTCGGGATCATGGCGAACGACGACGCCTTCCGCACGTCGATCCACGAGATCGCCGAGGAGGTCGGCGAGTCCTCCTGGCCGATGCCGCTCCCCGCGGAGCTGCGCAAGACCATGGACTCCCCCACCGCCGACATCGCGAACATGGGTGTCCGCATGGGCGGCGGCCTGGTGGCCGGCCTGTTCCTGCAGGAGTTCGTCGGCGAGGGCATCACCTGGGCCCACCTCGACATCGCCGGCCCGGCCTTCCACGAGGGCGCGCCGCACGGCTACACCCCCAAGGGCGGCACCGGCTCCGCCGTGCGCACCCTGGTGCGGCTGGCCGAGCGCACGGCCACGGGCGACCTCGGCTGACGACCTCGTTCGATGTGATGTGACGC
>NZ_JBSGZP010000490.1:0-5671 GCF_053611065.1 Streptomyces sp. NPDC054840 | reverse complement strand
CGCCCGAGGTGTGCCCTGATCCCCGGCGGATCGGCGGACGGCGTCGGATGCGGCGCATCGCAGAGCCGGGGGCGTCCTGACACCGGGCGACTTGCGGCGTTCCGGCAACGCGGCGGGGTGCCGTAGCTGTTTCGTGCGCCCGCCGGGGATGACGGGACAGCGGACGGGACAGCCGGCGGGACAGCGACAGCCCTCAGGCCGGGAAGGCCCGGTCGAAGGCCTCGCGGGTGGTGGGGTCGCGGTCGAGGATGCCGAACACGACCCGCTCGAAGACTCCGTCGAACCGGTCCGCGAGGAGGCTCCGGAAGGCTTCGGCGACCTGCGCCGGGTCGTTCTGGAACACCCCGCAGCCCCAGGCCCCGAGCACGAGTCGCCGGTATCCGTGCAGCGCAGCCACCTCCAGTACGAGCTCGGCGCGCCGCACCAGCGCCGCGGGGATCTCGGCGGTCCGCGCCGGCTCCTGCCGGCGGATCGTGCCCGCGTTCGGCGCCGGCGAGGTGAGGAAGCCGACCCGGAACGGGGTTTCCAGCAGCCCGCCGCGGTCGTCGCGGAAAACCGGGACCCCGGGCGAGTGAATCACCCGGTCGGTGTAGAAGGTGCTGCGCTCCGCGCGGTGGATCTCGTAGTACTCCGGGGCTTCGAGCAGGGTCTCGTACAGGGCCGAAGCCCGGCACAGCGCCTCCTCCTGGGCCTTGGCCCCGCGGACGTAACCACCGCCGGGGTTACGGGCCGAGGCGAAGTTCAGGACCGCGACGGCAGACGGGTCCGGGTGGTCCGGGGTGGGGGTCGCGAGCCTGCGGGCGGCGACCGTGCTGCTCTCCCCGGTGACCTCGACGACAGTCCCGCTGCCACGGGAAGCGATCTTTTCGTCTGGAATGACTCTGTTTGGTCCATATATCCTGGTTCCGGCCTTGGCTTCCGCCAAGGCGGCGGCCAGCGGAACCTGCCGTCCCGCCCGCGTCCGGTACCTCCCGGCCGCCAGGATCTCCGCGTTCTCCCGCGCGATCTCGCGCAATCTGCTGCTCACGCCGCCATCCTCCGTACTGCGATTCCCGGCGGCAAAGGAATTTGTGCCCCGAGGAGGGGTAGGCACGGGTGATGTCACGACCGACGACAGGAGACGAGGACCCGGTATGTCCCAGGATGCAACCGCTCCCCCACCCGCGCCCCGCCCGACCCTCACGTCCTCGATCAGCGAGACGCAGGCCGAGGACCTGATCCACGGCATCTGCTTCAAGACCGGCCCGCCCCGCCTCCTCGGCGCCGAGCTCGAATGGCTGGTCCTGGACGCCGAGCGTCCCGAGCGGCCGGTGCCGCCCGAGCGGCTACGCGCCGCCCACACCGCGGCCCGCGCACTGCCCCTGCACTCCCGGGTGACCGTCGAACCCGGCGGCCAGCTCGAACTCAGCTCGGCCCCCGCCACCTCCCTCACCGGCTGCGTGGACAACCTGCAGGCCGACCTCACCGCCGTACGCGCCGCCCTGCTGCCCCAGGGCCTGGTCCTGCGCGGCCTCGGCCGCGATCCCCGCCTCCCGTACCGCCGGCTCCTGAACAGCCCCCGCTACGACGCGATGGAGGCCTACTTCGACCGGACCGGACCGGCCGGGCGCGCCATGATGTGCGCCTCCGCCTCCGTGCAGGTCTGCGTGGACGCCGGATACGAGGAGCCGGGCGTGCTCGGCCACGGCCGGCGCTGGCGCCTCGCGCACCTGCTGGGCGCGGTCCTGGTGGCCGCCTTCGCCAACTCCCCCGCGCACGAAGGCCCGTACGCCGGCTGGCGCTGTGCCCGCCAGGGGATCTGGAGCGACCTGGACACCCGGCGCGCGCTCGCTCCGCCGCTGGACGCGGAACCCCGCACCGCGTGGACCCGGCAGGCCCTGGACACCGAGGTGATGTGCGTCCGGTCCTACGAGGGCGACGGCCCGTGGGAGTCCCCGCCCGGTACGACCTTCCGCGACTGGCTGCGCGCGGGCGGGCACCCCGAGCTGCGAGCGCCCACCGCCGAGGACCTGGACTACCACCTGACCACGCTCTTCCCACCGGTCCGCCCGCGCGGGCACCTGGAGCTGCGGATGATCGACGCGCAGTCCGGCGACGACGGATGGCTGGTCCCGGTGGCCGTCGTGCACGCGCTGTTCGACGATCCGGAGGCCGCCGAGACCGCGTACCGGGTGGCCAAGGGGCTGGCCGACTCGTACGGCACGCGGCCCGCGCCCCGCAATCCGCTCTGGCGGTCGGCGGCCCGGCACGGTCTGTCCGATCCGGAGCTGCGGGCGTCCGCGAAGGCCTGTTTCCGGGCGGCCGCGGAGGCACTGCCGCGGCTGGGCGCGAGCAGGCACGTCCGGGACACGGTGGGTGCCTTCACCGAACGCTACGTCCTGCGCGGCCGATGTCCGGCCGACGACGGATCCACGCAGGTGCTCACCGGAAAAGGGGTCCGCCGATGACCACCGGATCGCCTTCCACCCCCGCTTCCACCCCCGCTTCCACCTCCGACGCCGACTCCGCCTCCCGTCTGCGGGAGCGGGCGGCCGCCGCCCTGACCGCGGCACGCATCCGCACGGCCGGCCTCACCGACGCCGTGACCGACGAGGACCTCACCGCCCAGCATTCCCCGCTTATGTCGCCGCTGGTCTGGGACCTGGCGCACATCGGGAACCAGGAAGAGCTCTGGCTGCTCCAGCGCGTCGCCGGACGCGCATCGATGCGCCCCGAGATCGAGCCCCTCTACGACGCCTTCCAGCACCCCCGCGCCGAACGGCCCAGGCTGCCGCTGCTCGGGCCCGCCGAGGCCCGCCGGTACGCGGCCGAGGTCCGCGGCCGGGTCTTCGACCTGCTGGAGAGGACGCCCCTGGAGGGCAGCACGCTTCTCGACGACGGTTTCGCCTTCGGGATGATCGCCCAGCACGAGCAGCAGCACGACGAGACCATGCTGATAACCCATCAGCTGCGGCGGGGCGCCCCCGTGCTGACCGCCCCGGAACCGGACGGCCCCTGCGATCCGCCGCCCGCCGCCGAAGTCCTCGTCCCCGGCGGAACGTTCACGATGGGCACCTCCGCCGAGCCGTGGTCTCTGGACAACGAACGTCCGTCGCACGTGCGGGACACCGCGCCCTTCTGGATCGACACCGTGCCGGTGACGAACGCCGCGTACCTGGCGTTCATCGCCGACGGCGGCTACCGCGATCCGCGCTGGTGGGCGGCGCCGGGGTGGCAGCAGATCCGCGAGCACTCCATCGAGGCCCCGCTGTTCTGGCACCAGGAGGCCGGCCAGTGGCTGCGCCGCCGCTTCGGGGTGATCGAGCCGGTACCGGACGAAGAACCGGTTCTGCACGTCAGCTGGTACGAGGCGGACGCCTACGCCCGCTGGGCGGGGCGGCGGCTGCCCACCGAGACGGAATGGGAGAAGGCCGCCCGGCACGACCCGGCGACCGGCCGCTCCACCCGCTACCCGTGGGGCGACGGGGACCCGACCCCCGCACACGCCAACCTCGGCCAGCGGCACCTGCGCCCGGCGCCCGCCGGCAGCTACCCGGCCGGGGCCTCCCCGCTCGGGGTGCGCCAGCTGATCGGCGACGTGTGGGAATGGACCTCCTCCGATTTCCTGCCGTACCCGGGCTTCCGGGCCTTCCCGTACCGGGAGTACTCGGAGGTGTTCTTCGGCCCCGAGCACAAGGTGCTGCGCGGCGGCTCCTTCGCCGTGGACCCGGTGGCCTGCCGGGGCACCTTCCGCAACTGGGACCTTCCGGTGCGACGGCAGATCTTCGCCGGCTTCCGGACAGCGAGGGACATCTGATGTGCCGCCACCTCGCCTACCTGGGGCCGGTGGTGGCGCTCGGGGAGCTGCTGAGCGAGCCGGAACACTCACTGGTGCGCCAGTCCTGGGAACCGCGCCGCCAGCGGTCCGGGACGGTCAACGCCGACGGCTTCGGCATCGGCTGGTACGCGCAGGAGGACCCGGTGCCCGCCCGCTACCGGCGGGCCGGGCCGATCTGGGGCGACCTGACCTTCACCGACCTCGCCCGGGTGGTCCGCAGCGGGGCCGCGCTGGCCGCCGTACGGGACTCCACCCACCCGGGGGCGGACGCGGAGGCGGCCGCCGCCCCGTTCGCGGACGGGCCGTGGCTGTTCAGCCACAACGGGGCGGTGCGGAACTGGCCGGACTCCGCCGCCGCGCTCGCGGCGGGGCTGCCGCCCGCGGAGCTGCTCCGGCTGGCCGCGCGCACCGACTCGGCGCTGATCTGGGCGCTGGTCCTGCACCGGCTGCGGGCCGGGGACGACCTGGGCACGGCGCTGGCCGAGCCGGTCCGGGAGCTGGCCTCGGCGGCTCCCGGCTCCCGGCTGAACCTGCTGCTCACGGACGGCGTCACGATCGCCGCGACGGCCTGGGGCGATTCGCTCTGGTACCTGGCCGACGCGGAGCGGCGGCGCACCGTGGTGGCCTCCGAGCCGTACGACGACGACACCCGGTGGCGCGAAGTGCCCGACCGGACCCTGCTGACCGCCACCCGCACGAGGGTCGAACTGACCCCGCTCAAGGAGAACTCCCCGTGAACGACTTTGAGTTGACCCGGACACTCGACGAGCACGCCGCGGAGACGGCGCTGCGTACGGATGTGCTGCACGGGCTGACCCACACGCCGAAGGCACTGCCGCCCAAGTGGTTCTACGACGCGCGGGGCAGCGAGCTCTTCGAGGAGATCACCCGGTTGTCCGAGTACTACCCGACGCGCGCGGAGCGGGAGATCCTGCTGGAGCGGGCGCGGGAGATCGCCACCGAGAGCGGCGCCCGCACCCTGGTGGAGCTGGGCTCCGGGTCCTCGGAGAAGACCCGGCACCTCATCGAGGCGATGCCCGCCCTGGATACGTACGTGCCGGTGGACGTGAGCGAGAGCGCGCTGCGGGGGGCGGCCGAGACGCTGCTGGCGGAGCACCCGGGGCTGCGGGTCCACGCCCTGCTGGCGGACTTCACCCGTGCGCTGCGGCTGCCGGACTCCCCCGGGCCCCGGCTGGTGGTGTTCCTGGGCGGCACGATCGGGAACCTGCGGCCTCCGGAGCGGGCGGTGTTCCTGGCGTCCGTACGGGCGATGCTGTCCCCCGGGGACGCCCTGCTCATGGGGACGGACCTGGTGAAGGACGAGGCCGTGCTGGTGGCGGCGTACGACGACGCGCGGGGGGTGACCGCCGAGTTCAACAAGAACGTGCTGGCGGTCATCAACCGGGAACTGGGGGCGGATTTCCGCACGGCCGACTTCGCGCACGTGGCGGTGTGGAACAGGGAGCAGGAATGGATCGAGATGCGGCTGCGGGCCCGCTCGGAACTGGTGGTGAAGATCCGGGCGCTGGATCTGGTGGTGCCGTTCGCGGCGGGCGAGGAGATCCTGACGGAGGTCTCCGCGAAGTTCCGTCAGGAGGGCGTGCGCAAGGAGCTGGCGGCGGCCGGGCTGGAGCTGACCCGGTGGTGGACGGACGCGGCGGGCCGGTTCGCGCTGTCCCTGTCGGTCGCCGACGGCGTGGCCGGCTGAGCGGGAATGCCGGGTAGCGGGGTCGGGGTGGTCGTGGGGGTGACTCCGGCGACCGCCCGCTGAGCCGCCGCCGCGAGGTCCCGCCGGTGCGCGTACCGGCCCGGCGGGATCCGCGGCAGCAGCCTGACCTCGGCCCGTACCCCGCG
>NZ_JBSGZP010000489.1:0-5672 GCF_053611065.1 Streptomyces sp. NPDC054840 | reverse complement strand
GCCCTTCCCTGCGGAGATTTCTGCGCTCAGATGCCGTCACCGGCGACCTCCCGGAGACCGCCGCCGGTCAGCCCGGCACCCGCGGGCCGTCGTAGCGGACGACAAGGACCGACGCCTCGCCGGCGCACCAGCTTCTCCACCTCGGCGAGACCGGACTCCATCGGGTCATGCGGGCCCTCCATCACTTTCCGGTGAGCACCACGGGCAGGCCTGCCTCTGTCAGACGCCGGTGACTCACCGAGTACCGCGCACCTGGGACGAGATGCCGAGCGGCGGGCCGCCGCGGTCGATCGAGGCGCGCCCCAGGCCCGCTGGTACTGGATCCGCTCCAAGGCCTGATCGCGGGTGAACCAGCGGTGCACCAGAGGTGCACCAGCGGGCCGCGGGATCTCAGGAACCGATCTCGAACTCGGGCGCCTTGAGGGTGTTCAGGCATGCGGTCTTCGGCGCGGCCGGGTTGTCGAAGAACGAGACGGTGATCTCCTGGGCGCACTTCGAGGTGGCGAAGACGACGTGCGGCTCGTACGGGACCGTGACGACCTTGGCCTTGCTCAGCGTGCGGGCGACGTACGGTCCGTTGTCCGCCCCGGTCTGGGAGTCGAATCCGCCGGACAGGGCGAGGGTCGGGATGTCACCGCGCGTGACGTCGCGGATCGAGGGCGCCGCCGCGGGAACGTTCCAGGCGTCGCAGTCGGGACGGAGGAAGGTGAGCTGCGGAGCCTGGGCCTGGACCGAGCGGGGGAACGACGGGAAGGCTTCCTGTCCGCCCCGGAGGGCCTCCTCCCGGCTCTCGTACGGAGTCCACTCGCTGCAGAAGACGCCGTAGACGAGACCGTGCGCGACCCTTCCGATGGCCTGGGGGCTGAGCTTGCCGCCCGCCCACTGCCGGGCGATCCGCTGCGGCTTGCCGTGCGCCAGCTCGTCGAGCGCGGCGGGTACCTGGGGCGCCACGTGGGTGGCTGAGGTCATCCAGTTCACCAGGGCTCCGCCGTCCAGGACGACCTTGACCGGCTTGTCGCTGCCGGGGAGCGTGACGGTGGTGGTGACCGGCCGGGCTTCGAGTTCGCGGACGAGCCGGTCGAAGGTGGCCGACAGGTTCGGATAGCGCTTGTTGCACGCCGGCTGCTGCGCGCAGGCCTTGAACAGACCGTCGAAGCCCTGTCGGGCGCTGCTCCAGGTCGCCGCCGATCCGGCCTTGGAGGGCGGGAGTATGCCGTCGATGCCGACCGAGCGGAGGCCCTCGGGGTGCAGGCGCATGGAGACGAGCGCCAGGTGGGTGCCGTAGGAGATCCCGAACAGGTTCCACTGCTCGATGCCGAGGGCGTTGCGCAGGTCCTCGTAGTCGGCGGCGCTCTCGGTGTCGTTGTAGGCGCTGAGGTCGATCCCTCGGGCCGCCAGTCGGTCGCGACAGGCCTTCGTGGCCTCGACGTGGAGTCGTCCGGTGGACGGGGCGTCGTAGACGAGGCCGACGGAGCGTGCGTTGAACTCGTCGATGTTGGGACACAGGAGGTCCGGGTCGGCCGAGTACGTACCGCGCTGGGACATGAAGATCACGTCACGGTCGCGGTTCAGGCCGCCGTCGATCGCCATCTTCGCCTCTCCCACGGCGTCGTCTCCGGGGCCGCCCGCGAGCCACACGATGGGGTCGGGTGGGGGCTTGTCGGTCGCGGCGGGCACGATCGCGACTCCGAGTTCTGTCGTCCGACCGCTCGGTTCGGCACGGTTCTCGGGCACGGTGAGTGTTCCGCAGCGGGCCTTGTCGAGCACCTCGATCGGTTCCGGCGTCTTCGGGCAGGGGCCCGGTTCGAATCGGGCGTCGCCCACCGTCCGGGCGACCGTGCCGATCGGCGCATCGGGGCCGGGGCTGGTGTCGGTCCGGGACTGACCCTGAGCGGGGGCCGCGAGCAGGCCGGTGACGAGGAGACCGGTCACGAGCCCGGCCGACGCGGCCGGGAATCGTCGTGCGGTGCGGCGCCGAGGGGGCGCTGGGTGGAGTGCCATCTGCCCTCCTGGTCAATGCGGGATGATCCTGAACGGTTCGGGCTCAAGGCCGTCCACGCAGTGGGTGTCGGGCGCGGTCGGGCTCGGGAGGGAGGGACGAGGCCAGGACGCGTTGCGCGCAAGGCGACTGCGGGACACCCGGTGGCCGATTCCGGGGATCCGCACGGCGGACGACGGGACAGGTCGCGGGGCACGTCCGTTTGCCTCCGTCTGCCTCCGTCTGCCTCCGTCCGCCGAGCTCGCCCCCGTCTCGGCGTCGAACGTGCCGGGGACGGGGAGCGCCGGCACCGAGCTGACCGAGGGCACCCGCTGGACGGACGCGCGGTCCGGAACGTCCCGGGCCCGGCCCGCCGGGTAGCTGGAAGGGAAGGTGCGGCACCTGGGCCGGGACCGTGTCCGGTCCACCCGGGGAAGGCCCTGTGCCCCGCCTTCGGCACGGCGGATTCCGTGTATCCGACATCGCCTGCCGCCCCGCCGGGCCGGGCGGCAGCGGTTCGCACGGAACACTCGCTCTCGACGCTACCGGGTGGACCGTACGCGCGCACGCGGAGCGATCAGCGGCCCGCGGCTCGGGCCCGCCGCCCGGTGGGTGGGGCCTGGAGGGGGGTGGCACCCTCCAGGCCCACGCGTCAGGACGGGAGCCATTCCCGCCAGGTGGCCTCGTTCTGCTTCGCCCAACGGGCCGCCGCTTCCTGGGGCGACAGCTTCTCCTCGGCGATCATCAGGGCGACGTCGTTCTGCATCTCGGTCGTCCACCGGAACTTCTTCAGGAAGGCCGCGGCGTCACCTCCGCCGGCCGCGAAGCGGGCGTTGAGGAACTTCTGCAGCGGCGTGTGCGGGTACGCGCAGGCCACCTTCTGCGGGTCGGCGTCGCAGCCCTCCTCGTAGGCGGGCAGCTTCACCTCCGTCATGGGGACCCTCTCGAACAGCCACTGGGGCTTGTACCAGTAGCTCAGGAACGGCTTCTTCTCCTTGGCGAACTGCTTGATCTGCGTGATCTGCGCCGCCTCGGAGCCCGCGAACACGACCTGGTAGTCGAGGTCCAGGTTCTTCACGAGGGCCTTGTCGTTCGTCACGTAGGACGGGGAGCCGTCCAGCAACTGGCCCTTGCCGCCGCTCTCCGCGGTACGGAACTCGGCGGCGTACTTGTTCAGGTTCTTCCAGTCGGTGACGTCCGGGTGCTGCTCGGCGAAGTACGTCGGCACGTACCAGCCGATGTGGCCGGTCACCCCGAGGTCGCCACCCCGCTCGATCGTCGCCTTGTCGTCGATGTACCGCTTCTCCTGCTCCGGGTGGCCCCAGTCCTCCAGGATGGCGTCCACCCGGCCCTGGCTGAGCGCGTCCCAGGCGGGTACCTCGTCGATCTGGACGGTGTCCACCCGGTAGCCGAGCTCGTGCTCCAGCAGGTACTGGACCACGGCGACGTTGGCCTGCGCGCCCACCCACGACTGCACGGACAGCGTCACCGTGCGGGAGCCCTTCGCGTCGGCGTACGGGGAGGCCTGGCGTGTCATGTCGGCGGCGCCGCAGCCGGTGAGGGCCGCCAGGGCGACGGCGAGGCCGGCCGCGAGTGCGGCGGAACGTGTGCGAGCCATGTCAGGCCCCCTTTCCGGTGAGGTCGCGGCGCCCGGTCGGCTGGGTGACGCGGTCGAGCATCAGGCCGAGGCAGACGATCGCCGCGCCGGCGACCAGACCGGTCGCCAGGTCGCCCTGGGCGAGGCCGAAGACCGCGTCGTAGCCGAGCGCGCCGCCGCCCACGAGGCCGCCGATGACGACCACGGCGAGGACCAGCACCACGCCCTGGTTGACGGCCAGCAGCAGCGCGGGCCGGGCCAGCGGCAGCTGGACCTGCAGCAGTTGCTGGCGACCGGTCGCGCCCATCGAGCGCGCGGACTCCAGCGCCGCCGGATCCACCGCGCGTACGCCCTGGGCCGTGATGCGCACCACCGCGGGCAGCGCGTAGACCACGGCGGCCGCGGCGGCCGGGGCGCGGCCCACTCCGAACAGAGCGACGACGGGGATCAGGTAGACGAACTGCGGCATCGTCTGGAAGACGTCGAGCACCGGACGCAGCGCGCGCCCCAGGCGGGTGCTGCGAGCCGCGGCGACGCCGAGGGCGAAGCCGAGCAGCAGGGTCACGGCAACGGCGGCCAGGACCTGGGACAGCGTGTCGAGCGCCGGGTCCCAGACGCCGAGGACGCCGATCGCGGCCATCGCGAGAACGGCGGTCGCGGCGGTGCGCCAGGTGCCGATGAGCAGGGCGAGGACGCCGACGGTCAGCAGGACCGCCCACCAGGGCAGCCACTGCAGGGCATCGCGCAGCGGGTTCAGGACCCACGTGGTGAAGTGCCCCGCCCAGTCCGCGGTGCCGCCGACGAGGGGCACGCCGGAGTAGAGGTGGGCGGTCATCCAGTCGACCGCCCGGTTGACGGGCCCGGCGATGTCCAGGGTCCACCCGTCGGGCCAGGAGAGCGCGTCGACGAGGCGGCCGCCGACGACGACCGCGGCGGTCAGCAGGGCGGCGACGTTCCGGACGAGCGCGCTCCGGGGGGCCGCGGGGGCGCCGATGCGCTCGCCGGCCGCAGCGGTGACCCGGTCCAGGACGATGGCGAGCAACACGATCGGTACGCCGGCGGCGAGCGCGGCGCCGACGTCGACGGAGGCCAGTGCCTGGTAGACGCGGTCGCCGAGACCGCCCGCGCCGATGACGGACGCGATCACGGCCATGCCGAGCGCCATCATGATCGACTGGTTGACGCCGAGCAGCAGTTCCTTGCGGGCCAGCGGCAGCCGGGCGGTCAGCAGGCGCTGCCAGCCGGTGGCGCCGAGGGAGGTGGCGGCCTCCACGACCCCGGCGTCCGCGTCGCGCAGCCCGAGCGCGGTCAGGCGGGCCATGGGCGGAGCCGCGTAGACCACGGTCGCGAGGACGGCCGCGGGCACGCCGATGCCGAAGACCAGGACGACGGGCAGGAGGTACGCGAAGGCCGGCAGCACCTGCATGGTGTCCAGCACGGGCCGCAGGATCCGGTGCATACGGTCCGACAGCCCGGCGGCAATCCCGAGGAGAGCCCCGAGCAGCACGGACGCGGCGACGGCGACCACCATCAGGGCGAGCGTCTGCATGGTGGGCACCCACATGCCGAGCAGTCCGCACACGGCGAAGGCGGCGACGGAGGTCAGCGCGAGCCGGACGCCCGCGACGCGCCACGCCAGCAGAGCGGCGACGGCGGTGACGCCGGCCCAGCCGAGAGCGAGCAGCACCAGGTACACGGCGCGGACGGACACGACGACGACGTTGCTGACGTGTCCGAGGAAGTAGAGGAAGAGCGGGTGGCCGTCGCGGTTGTCGATGATCCAGTCGCTGGTGCGTTCGAGCGGTCCCGACAGGTCGACGGAGAGCGAAGCCGGCCAGTTCCCGGCGCCGAGGAGTACCCATCCGAGGACGAGTGCGACGGCCGCGCAGGCGACGATCAGCAGGCCGCGGTGGCGCGTGAGCGTGCGCAGCACACCGAATCCGGCGTCGGTGGGGGGCGTGGGGGCGGTCGTGGTCGTGGAGCCCGGCGGAGCGGGGGTGACGGTGGTGGTCATCGGCCGCACCGCCCGGCGTGGGTCGCCGCCGTGGTGGGGCCGGTCGTGCCGCACGGCGGCGGCCAGGTCGTATGGTCGTACAT
>NZ_JBSGZP010000488.1:0-5675 GCF_053611065.1 Streptomyces sp. NPDC054840 | reverse complement strand
GGGCGGCGGCGGCCCCCCGGGCGGGGGGCCGCGGGGCGGGGGCGGGGGGGGGGTGCGGCGGGCCCCCCGCGCCCCGGGCGCCGGGGGCGGGGCCGCGCGGGGGGTGGGCGGCCCCCCCGGCGGGGGGAAGGGGGGCGGGGTCTCAGTTCGCGGCGGCGGCCAGGAGGCGGGGTGCGGCCGCGTGGGCGGTGGGGGCCCAGTTGAGGAGGGTGGAGCCCACCGACATGCCACCGCCGAAGCCGGACAGGAGTACCACGTCGTCCTCGGCGAGCAGGCCCCGCCGGTGGATCTCGTCGAGGGTGATGGCGATGGACGCGGCGCCGGTGTTGCCGTACCGGGCCAGCTCCAGGTGGAGGGCGGCGTTGTCCAGGCCGAGCGCCGGCCATACCTCGCCGATCATGACCGCGTTGGCCTGGTGCGGGACGAAGTGGTCGACGGAGCCCGCCGGCAGCCCTGTACGGGCCAGCAGCCCGGCGACGGCCGCGGGGAGGTTCTCCTGGACGAAGGCGCGTACGGCGCGGCCGTCCATGCGGAAGTGGTGCGCGCCCTCCTCCAGGGTCCGGGCGGAGGCCGGGCGGCGGCTGCCGCCGGCCGGGACGCCGATCAGTTCGTGCTGGTCGCCGCGGGTCAGCAGGCTGGTGCCGAGCAGGCCGTGGCCGGAGGGTGAGGGGCCGAGGACGGCGGCGCCCGCTCCGTCGCCGAAGAGGATGGCCGTCTTGCGGTCGGTGTGGTCCAGGATGCGTGAGTAGATGTCCGCGCCGATCACCAGGCCGTGGGCGTCGCCGGGTTCGGCGCGCAGGAGGCGTTCGGTGACCGTCAGCCCGCAGACGAAGCCGCTGCAGACGGAGTTGATGTCGAAGGCGGCGGCGTTGACGGCGCCGAGCAGGTGCTGGACCACCGCGGCGGTGGCGGGCTGGGGCTGGTCGGGGGTGGAGGTGGCGACCACGATGTACGAGAGGTCGTGCGGGCGGATGCCTGCCTGTTCCAGGGCCCGGCGGCCCGCGTGGGCGGCGAGGTCGGAGGTGGCTTCGTGCGGGGCGGCCCGGCGGCGTTCGCGGATGCCGGTCTTGCGCACGATCCATTCGTCGCTCACTCCGGTGGTGCTCGCCACCTCGTCGTTGCCGACGATCCGCTCGGGCAGGTAGGAGCCGGTGGCCAGGACTGCTGTCGGGTGTGCCGTTTCGTGGGGTCTGTTCGTCACGTTCTCGTCTCCTGGTGTCGGGGCTCGGCGGCTGCTCGTGTGGCGGGCAGCCGCTCCCATCCGGCCAGCTGCGCGTGGGCGGTGAGTACGGGGTCCGAGCCGACGACCACCGGGCGGCCGACGGAGCGGAGCAGGTCGAGGTCGCTGCTGTGGTCCCCGTAGGCCGAGCAGTGGGCGAGGTCGAGGCCGCGGATCGCGGCGACGGCGTGGGCGGTGCGGCCCTTGGCCGCGCCGATCAGCGGGGTGACCACCTCGCCGGTGAGGAGGCCGTTGCGGATCACGGGCCGGGTGCCGTAGGCCCGGTCGGCGCCGAGGTGTTCGGCGATCGGGTCCAGGCAGGCGAAGAAGGACCCGGAGATCAGGACGGTCAGGTCGCCGTTGCGGCGGTGTGCGTCGAAGCGGGCGGTGGGGGCCGGGATGAAGGGCCCGTCGGTCAGTTCGTGGGCGAACCAGGCTCGGCCGGAGGCTGCCAGGGATGCCGCGCTCTCCCCCGCGTAGAGGCGGTAGTACCGGCGGTTGACCTCGGCGCGCGGATGTCCTTCGGCTGCGGCACGGTGAAGAGTGCCGGAGAGGCGCTCGTAGGTGCCGGGGGCCGCTCCCCGGCGTTCCAGGTGGAACGCCAGGAAGCGGAACATGGTCTTGAAGCCGATGAGTGTCTCGTCGACGTCGAAGAAGGCGGCGGTGCTCATCGCGGGGTCCGGACCCGGGCGAGGTCGAGCGTCAGCAGGCACAGGCTCTCGCCGTCCTGGTGGGCCTCGACGCGCACCGGTACGCGGTCGGTGTCGGGCGTGTTCTCGTCGCCGAGCTCGACGATGCCGCCCTGGGTGTAGTAGGAGGCGGGCTCGCCCGGGCGGCCGGCGTCGCGGCGTTCGCCGACGACCGCGGTGAGGGTGGCCGGGCTGTCGAGTTCGCCGAACCGGCTGAAGGTCACCGCCAGGCCGGTGGGGTAGGTGCGGGACGGCGACATGCCGCGCACGTCGAGTGCTCCGTAGAGGGCGATCTGGCGGGCGGCCTCGGCGATGACCATGCCGGGCAGGTGGTCCTGCGGGTGGTCGAACATGCTGGGGTGGCTGCCAGGGGTGCGGATCCCGGCGGTCAGGGTGTCTCCGGCGACCTCGATGCCGGTGAGGACGACGTTGTCGGCGTTGGCCCGGCCCACGCGGTACGGCTCGACCGGTGCGCCGGTGGCGGTGCCCGGTGCCGGGTGGTCGGCGGAGGAGGGCAGCGGTCTCTGGTCGCGGTTGCGCAACCGGAGCGCGGTGTAGGACTCGGGGGACTTGAAGCGCAGGCCGATGCCGGCGCGGCCGATGCTGACGTCGCCGACGCGCAGGTCCACGTCGTAGTCGAGGCCGTTCGTGCTGCCTTCGCGGACGTAGTGGTTGCTGGTGGTGACGTGGAGGGTCAGCTGGCAGGGGGTGGGGCCGACGGCTATCCGGTCGGGGCGGGAGAGGTGGACGCGCAGGTGGGTGAGGATGAACTTGTGCGTCCGGGGTACTGCGAAGTAGGCGTGGGCGCCGGCCAGTGCGGCCTGCCGGCAGGCTTCCAGCAGCAGGACCGGGTCGTAGACGTTGGGGTTCAGCAGGTGGTCGCCGTAGTAGGCGTGGGAGCGCGGCAGTTGGGCCGCGGCGACGTACGAGGCTCCGCCGAGGGGCTGGAGGTCGGTGAGGAAGACTTCGCCGAGCGAGTCCCGGTGGACCAGTGTGCGGTCGACGGTACGGCTGTAGCTCAGCTCAAGTGCGGCGAGGTCCTGTTCCAGCGGCGAGGGTGCGGTGGTCACGTGCGGAACCTGCTTTCTCGGGTGGTGTGCTGTTTCTGCTGCTTCTTCGTCGTCGTCCGGTCGGTCAGCGGCGTTCCAGGAGTACTCCCGTCCAGGTGAATCCGGCTCCCGCGCCCAGCAGGAGGATGCGGTCGCCCGTGTCGAAGGTGTGGTGGCGCTCGAGGTGGTCGAGGCCGGCGATCTGGTCGCCGCTGCCGAGGTGGCCGACGGTGGCGCCGAAGTCCCACAGGGATTTCTCGGCGCCGCCGGGGAATTCGGGGAAGTAGTTCTCCTGCAGCAGGGGCAGGCCCAGGTTGGGGTAGACGACGCGGCGCAGTGCGGGGTCCGTGCCGGAGGGCAGGAGGGTCCGGCGGATCTCGCGGACCGCTCGGCGGGTGGCTTCGCGCAGGCTGTCGGTGCCGTGGGCGGCGAGGTAGCGCTTCTTGGCGGCGCGCACGTCGTGTTCGGTGCCGAACAGGGCGCGTGTCTCGGGGGCCGGTTCGTCGAGGCGGTGCAGTCCTTCGAGTTCCGGGTCGCTGACGCTGTGGGTGGTCAGGACGCGCCAGCCGGGTGCGTCGGGGGCGGGGGTGTCGGCGGTCAGGACGGCGGCGGCCGCTCCGTCGCCGTAGACGATGCCGTAGTCGGCGGTGAACCGGTCGAAGCCGGAGGCGGCGAAGCGGTCGGTGGCCACGATGAGGGCGTTGCGGCGGCCGCGGGCGGAGAGGAGGCCGGCGGCGAGGTCGAGGACGAGGAGCTGTGCGTTGCAGCCCTGGGCGACGGTGAAGGGCAGGGCGCGGGTGGCGCCGAGGCGGGACTGGAGCCAGGAGGCCGGGGACCACAGGCGCTGGTGGCCGTGGCGGTGGATGGCGGTGACCGCGATGAGGTCGATCTCCTGCGGTTCGGTTCCGGCGCGGGCCAGGGCCCGCTGGGCGGCGACGAGGGCCATGTCGCCGGGGTAGAGGGTCTCCTCGGCGGCGATGGTGCGGTAGCCGGTGGCGCGGATGCGTTCGGCGTCGGGGTCGGGGTGGCGGGCGGCTTCGGCGCTCAGGTCGAGGCGCTGCTCGGGGAGGTAGCTGCCCGTGCCGGCGATGCTGATGCCGGACGGGGGGCGGGGTGGGGCTGTGGTCATGCCGCCTCCTTCTCGGTTTCGGCGGTGGCGCCGGTGGTGGCGTCCGGGTCGGCGGTCAGGGTGCGGGCGACGTGGCCGTCGGGGCGGACGAGGACGGCGGTGGCGCCGGCGGGGAGCCAGGCGCGCTGTGCGGGGGTGAGTTCCGCGGTGCGGGTGCGCGGGGGCAGGAGGGTCTTGTCGGGCTGGGCGCCAGGCAGGTGCAGCCAGGTGTGGTGGCCGGGTTCGGGGCGGTGGCCGGGGACGCGGGCGCCGGGGTGCAGCCGGTGGCCGGTGCGGGGTGGCAGGACAGGGTGTTCGGGGGTGGGGCCGGTGGGTGCCGTGGCGGTGGGTGCGGGGGCCGGACGGTAGTGGAGGTAGAGCTGGCTCCAGGCTTCCGCGTATCCGGTCAGCGCCTCCTGTACGGAGCTTCGTGCCGTTGCGGTCGTGGCGCGGCGCATCGCGTCGAGGAGTCCGAGGACGCCGGTCGTGCGGGCGACTTCGGCGGCGGCGGCGCGGCGTTCGCGGTCGTAGTCGGCCAGGAGGGGGGCCTGGGAGCCGGCCAGGAGGGCGGTCAGGCGCCAGGCCAGCGCCCAGGCGTCGCCGAAGCCGGTGTTCATGGCCTGGCCGCCGGCGGGTGAGTTGAGGTGGGCGGCGTCTCCGGCCAGGACGGTCCGGCCGGAGGTGAAGCGTTCGGCGAGCCGTTCGTGGACCTGGTAGTGGGCGATGCGGTCGACGCGCTCGAACCGCAGGGCGGGTCCGAAGCCCAGGGTGTCGACGGTGGCCTGGAAGTGCTGGGTGCTCAGTTCGCTGTCGCGGTCGAGTGATTCGGGCGAGACGGGCCCGGCGATGCGTACGGTGCCCTGCGGCAGCGGCAGCAGGGAGACCGCGCCGGCTGGGCCGATGTACATGGCGGAGGCGTCCGGGTCGGCGGGAAGGAGCGGGGCGCCTTCGGCGAGGAGGTAGCTCATGGGGTAGGTGATGCCGGGGAAGTCGATGCCCAGGGCGGTGCGGACCGCGCTGCCGGCGCCGTCGGCTCCCACGAGGTGGCGGGCGGTGATCGTGTGCGGGCCGCCGCCTGTGACGGTCTCGGCGGTGATGCCGTGCTCGTCCTCCTGGTGGCCGGCGTAGCGCAGGCCGCGCAGGAGCCGGCCGCCGGTGGCGGTGAACCGGTCGGCGAGGACCGCTTCGACCTCGGGCTGCGGGACGTTCACGTAGTAGGGGAAGGCGGTGTCGAGGCCGGTGAAGTCCACGGTGAACAGGGCTTCGTGGCGGGTGTGGAAGTCGATGCGGGTCTGGCGCACGCCCCTGTCCTCGACGGCGGTGCGCAGGCCCAGGCCGGCCAGCATCTCCAGTGCGGCCGCGTGCACCATGACCGCGCGGGTGCGGGGGTCGATGGTGTCGCGCTGTTCGATGACGGTGCACTCGACGCCGTGGTGGCGCAGGAGGCAGCCGAGCATCAGTCCGGTCGGGCCGGCGCCGACGACCAGGACGTCGGTGGTGCGGTGGTCGGCCGCCCGGGTGCTCGGGGTGTTCCGGTTCATCGGTTCGTCGCCTTTCTCTGCGGAGGGGCGGGCGTGGCCGTCGCCGGGGGCTCCGGGGGTGGTGTAGCC
>NZ_JBSGZP010000487.1:0-5686 GCF_053611065.1 Streptomyces sp. NPDC054840 | reverse complement strand
CAGCTCCCGCCGGGCGCCGGCCGCCATGACGTCCGAGGCGGCGAAGACCGCGTCGAGCCCGGGGTGGCGCCCCAGCAGTTCGCGCATGGCCCGCCGGCCGCCCTCCTCGGTGAAGTCGCCGGCCGCGATCAACAGCTCGTCGACGGGACGGCCGGCGGCCGCCAGGGCCTGCCGGTAGCCGTCGAGGCGGCACTGGGCCCCGTACACGTCCAGCGGGCCGGTGATCGTGGCGATCGTGCGCCGGCCCCGGTCGAGGAGGTGGCGTACGGCCTCGGCCGCGCCCGCCAGGTTGTCGGAGTCCACGCAGGGCAGGGTCTCGGCGGCGGAACGGCGCCCGCTGATCACCGTCGGGATGCCCAGCTCGGCCAGCAGCTCCGGCAGCGGGTCCCCGGCGTGGACGGACACGAGCAGCACCCCGTCGACCCGGTGCCCGGACAGGTACTGGGCGAGGCGGCGGCGCTCCCGGTCGCTGCCCGCCAGGGTGAGGACGAGCTGGACCTCGGTGTCGGAGAGCTCGGCGCCGACCCCGCGGACCACTTCGGAGAAGTAGGGCTCGGCGAAGAAGCGGGCCTCGGGTTCGGGGATCACCAGGGCGATGGCGTCCGTGCGGTTGGCCGCGAGGGCGCGCGCGGCGCGGTTCGGTACGTACCCCAGCTCGGCCACGGCCGCCTCGACGGCGACCCTGGTGTGCTCGCTGACCTTGGAGGATCCGTTGATCACCCGGGAGACCGTGCCGCGCCCGACTCCGGCGCGCGCCGCGACCTCCTCCAGGGTCGGCCGTCCCCCACTGCGCCCATGCCCGTTCATGGCTTCCTCCCGGTTGTGAATCTACCTCTTGACGACTGTGGGAGCGCTCCCACACTGTGTCACACGACACCTGGCACGTTCCGTCCTTCAGGGAGGAAGCCCATGCGCGTCCGAGCCCGTACCCGAGCCCGAGCCCGAAGAAGTCTTCTCACGACCGTCACCGCGCTCGGAGCGGCGGCCCTGCTGCTCGCGGGGTGCGCCCAGGACCCCGAGCAGGACACCGGGAAGGGCGCCCCGGCCCCCGGCAAGTCCGGGGGCGCCGCCCGGACCACCCTCACCGTCGGCGTCTTCGGAGCCTTCGGCCTCAAGGAGGCGGGCCTCTACGACGAGTACATGGCGCAGAATCCCGGTATCCGTATCGAGCAGACCTCCATCGAGCGGAACGAGAACTACTACCCCCAGCTCCTCACCCACCTGGGCACGGGCAGCGGGCTCGCCGACATCCAGGCCGTCGAGGTCAACAACATCGCCGAGATCACCGCCACCCAGGCCGACAAGCTGGTCGACCTGGGCAAGACCCCCGGCGTCGACAAGGCCGCGTACCTGCCCTGGAAGTGGGCCCAGGGCACGGCGAGCGCGGCCAAGGGCGGGGCCACGGTCGGTCTCGGCACGGACATCGGCCCGCAGGGCATCTGCTACCGCAAGGACCTCTTCGAGTCGGCCGGGCTGCCCAGCGACCGGACGGCGGTCGGGGCGCTGTGGGCGGGCGACTGGAACAAGTACCTGGAGGCGGGCCGGACATACAAGGCGAAGGCCGGCGAGGGGAAGGCCTTCGTGGACTCGGCGTCGGGTGTGATGGCGGCGGTGACCGGCAGCAGCGCCCAGCGGTTCTACGACGACCAGGGCAAGGTCGTCTACAAGACCAACCCGGCGGTGCGCGGAGCCTTCGACCTGGCGGCCTCCTTCGCCACCGACGGGCTGAGCGCCAAGCTGCAGCAGTTCACCCCGGCCTGGGACCAGGGCTTCTCCAACGGCAACTTCGCCACCATCTCCTGCCCGGCCTGGATGCTCGGCTACATCCAGGACAAGGCGGGTCCGGCGGGCAAGGACAAGTGGGACGTGGCGCAGGCGCCCAAGCCCAGCAACTGGGGCGGGTCCTTCCTGGTGGTGCCGAAGGCGGGCAAGCAGGCCGAGGAGGCCGCGAAGCTGGCGGCCTGGCTGACGGCCCCGGCCCAGCAGGCGAAGCTCTTCGAGAAGCGGGGCAGTTTCCCGAGCGCGAGCGCCGCGTACAAGCTGCCGACCGTGTCGGGCGCGCAGCACGCCTACTTCGGCGGCGCCCCGATCGGCGAGATCTTCTCGAAGGCGGCCGAGGGCGTGCCGGTGGCGGCGGTCGGCCCGAAGGACCTGGTGATCGCGCAGAACCTGGCGGACATCGGGATGCTCCAGGTCGACCAGAAGGGCCGCAGCCCGCAGGAGGGCTGGGAGGCCGCGGTGAAGGCGATCGACAACGCCTTGGACCAGTGAGGCACCGGTGACGGACGAGACGGCTGTCCTGTCCCCTTCCGCCGTCGGCCCGGAGCGGCCGGCGGCGGCGGGGGGCGGCCGGAGCCGACCGGGCCAGGTGTGGCGCTCGCGCCGCTACCGCTGGGACCTGCGCTGGAGCCCGTACGCCTTCGTGGCACCCTTCTTCCTCTTCTTCGCCGCCTTCGGGCTGTTTCCGCTGCTCTACACGGGCTGGGCCTCGCTGCACCAGGTGGAGCTGACCGATCCCGACAGCATGACGTGGGTGGGGCTGCGCAACTTCACCCGCCTGTGGGACGACGCGTTCTTCTGGAACGCGCTCCGCAACACGGTGACCATCGGGCTGCTGTCCACGGTGCCGCAGCTGGCGATCGCGCTGGGCCTGGCCCATCTGCTCAACTACCGGCTGCGGGGCTCCGCCTTCTTCCGGGTCGCCGTGCTCACCCCGTACGCGACCTCGGTGGCGGCGGCCACGCTCGTCTTCGTCCTCCTCTTCGGCCGGGACTACGGGATGGTCAACTGGGCGCTGTCGGCGGTGGGTTTCGACGCGGTCGACTGGCAGAACGGCACCTTCGCCTCCCAGTTCGCGGTCTCCACCATCGTGATCTGGCGGTGGACCGGCTACAACGCGCTGATCTACCTGGCGGCCATGCAGGCCGTACCGGCCGAGCTGTACGAGTCCGCCGCGCTGGACGGGGCCTCGCGCTTCCAGCAGTTCCTCCACGTGACGGTGCCCTCGCTGCGACCGACGATCTTCTTCACCTGTGTGGTGTCGACGATCGGGGCGACCCAGCTGTTCGGCGAGCCGCTGCTGTTCAACGGCGCGGCGGGCGCGACGGGCGGCTCGGACCACCAGTTCCAGACGCTCGGCCTGTACCTGTACGAGCAGGGCTGGGTGAACCTGCACCTCGGGCGGGCCTCGGCGATCGCGTGGGCGATGTTCCTGATCCTGCTGCTGATCGCCGGGGCGGCACGGCTGCTGCGCGGACGGAAGGACTCCCGATGAGGGCACTGCGCGCGGGCCGGCTCACGTACGTGGTCCTGGCCCTGTTCACGGCCGGTTCGCTCTTCCCCCTCGTGTGGACGGCGATCGCGGCCTCCCGCAGCAACACGCGGCTGGCGCAGACCCCGCCGCCGTTCTGGTTCGGCGGGAACCTGGGGCACAACCTCCAGGTCGCGTGGACCGACGCCAACATGGGGACGGCCCTGCTGAACACGGTGATCGTGGCGGGCACGGTCGCCGCGGGCACCGTGTTCTTCTCAACCCTCGCCGGGTTCGCCTTCGCCAAACTCCGCTTCCGCGGCAGCCGGCCGCTGCTGGCGCTGGTGATCGCGACGATGCTGATTCCGCCGCAGCTGAGCGTGGTTCCCCTGTACATGCTGATCGCGAAGCTGTCCTGGACCGACCGGCTCCAGGCGGTGATCCTGCCGACCCTGGTGGGCGCCTTCGGGGTGTTCTTCATGCGCCAGTACCTGGTGCACGCGCTGCCGATGGAGCTGGTGGAGGCGGCGCGCACGGACGGGGCGAGTTCGCTGCGGGTCCTGTGGCACGTGGTGTTCCCCGCCGCCCGGCCCGCGATGGCCGTGCTGGGGATGCTGACCTTCGTCATGGCCTGGAACGACTTCTTCTGGCCGATCGTCGCGCTGACGCAGAACGGCAGCCCGACGGTGCAGGTGGCCCTGACCGGGCTGGGCCGGGGTTACATCCCCGACCAGTCGGTGATCATGGCGGGCGCGCTGCTGGGCACGCTCCCGCTGTTGCTGGTGTTCCTCGTCTTCGGCCGGCAGATCGTCGGCGGCATCATGCAAGGAGCGGTGAAGGGATGACCCAACTCCCGACGAACACGACCACGCACACGACCACGACCACGACCACGGATCTGACCGCGAACACGGCCACGGACCCGGACGCGGACACCGGCGCGCGGGAACTGCGGTTCCCCGACGGGTTCCTGTGGGGAACGGCCACGGCGGCCTTCCAGATCGAGGGCGCCGCGACCCTGCGCGGACCGTCCATCTGGGACACCTTCTGCCGTACGCCGGGCAAGGTGCACGGCGGTGACACAGGTGACGTGGCCGTCGACCACCACCGGCTGTGGCGGGAGGACGTCCGGCTGATGGCCTCGCTCGGGCTCGGTGCCTACCGGTTCTCGGTGTCCTGGCCGCGGGTCCTCGCCGGCGGGATCGGCTTCTACGACGCGCTGGTCGACGAGCTGCTCTCGTACGGGATCCGGCCCTGCGTGACCCTGTACCACTGGGACCTGCCGCAGGAGCTGGAGAGCGCGGGCGGCTGGCCCGAGCGGGAGACGGCCTACGCCTTCGCCCGGTACGCCGAGCAGGTCGCGGCGGCGCTGGCCGACCGGGTGGAGCTGTGGACCACCCTCAACGAACCCTGGTGCAGCGCCTTCCTCGGCTACGCCTCGGGGGTGCACGCCCCCGGCCGCACCTCCCCCGCCGACTCGCTGCGCGCCGCCCACCACCTCAACCTGGCCCACGGACTGGCCGCGGCGGCCCTGCCGGCCCGGGCCGGGGCCGGTATCGCGCTCAACCCCAGCGCGGTGCGGCCGCTGACCGGCTCGGCGGCCGACCTGGACGCGGCCCGCCGGATCGACGCGCTGGCCAACCGGGTCTTCACCGGCCCGCTGCTGCACGGGGCCTACCCCCAGGACCTGCTCGCGGACACCGACGCCGTGACGGACTGGTCCTTCGTCCGCCACGGCGACGAGGCGCTGATCCATCAGCCGCTGGACTTCCTGGGGGTGAACTACTACACCCCGGCGGTGGTCTCGGCCGCCCCTGACGGTACCGGTCCGCGCGCCGACGGGCACGGGGCCGCGGCGCACTCCCCCTGGCCCGCGGCGGAGTCGGTCGCCTTCCACCAACCCCCCGGCGAGCGGACCGACATGGGCTGGTCGATCGACCCGACCGGCCTGTACGACCTGCTGATGCGCTTCACCCGCGAGGCGCCCGGGCTGCCGCTGCTGGTCACCGAGAACGGCGCGGCGTACGCCCCGGACCTGCACGACCCGCAGCGCATCGGCTATCTGGAGGCCCACCTCGCGTCCGTCCACCGCGCCCTGGCGGACGGCGCCCCGGTGGAGGGCTACTTCCTCTGGTCGCTGATGGACAACTTCGAGTGGTCCTACGGGTACAGCAAGCGCTTCGGCATCGTGCAGGTCGACTACGAGACCCAGGCCCGTACCCCCCGCTCCAGCGCCCACTGGTACGCCCGCCTGGCCCGGAAGGGCAGCTTCCTCACCTACGGGGACGAGACCGGCCTCGACGGGATGGCCTAGGTCGTCTCTTTCGGATCTTGCCGGGCCCGCGTTGCCGGCACCGCACCTCGCCGCGTTGTCGGGGCGCCCGAGTACGTCCAGTACACGGGCGCCCCTCCGCCTTGCGATGCACGGCACCGGAC
>NZ_JBSGZP010000486.1:0-5688 GCF_053611065.1 Streptomyces sp. NPDC054840 | reverse complement strand
GGCTCGTGTACGAGAACCGAGCCGCTCCGGCGGGAGCCGGTGTCACCAGACCCGGACCGACCCCCCTCGGGCGAACGCCGGGCTGGTGGCCTGCGGCGGGACCTCCGTCAGGGGTTGCGCGATCTCCGAGACCCGCGGGCCGTGCTTGGCGGCCACCGCGTCCAGGAGGGCGAGGTCGAAGCCGTACACGCGGGCCGCGTTGCCGCCGACCATCGCGGCGACCTCCTCGCGCGGGAGGCCCGCGTAGGCGATGCGGAGGCCTTCGCGGGAGAAGGGGGTCGTGCCCTCGTCGTGGGGGTAGTCGCTGCCCCACATGATCTTGTCGAGGCCGATCCGCTCCCGCAGCGGGACCTCGTGTGGGCGCATGAAGCTCGCTCCCACGAAGCAGTTGTCCCGCCAGACCTCGCTCGGGCCCCGGCCCATCGACTCCGCGAGGCCCGCCCCGAACTTGGACTCGGCCGTGGCCGATGCCGCGACCAGACGGCCGTGGTAGTAGTCCAGCATCTCCAGGACGCCGGGGATCCACCCCGAGCCCTGCTCCGTCAGGACCAGCTTGAGGCCCGGGTGCCGGTGGAAGGCCCCGCCGAAGACGAGGTGCCACAGGGCGCGGTGGGAGAACCAGGTCGTCTCGACCATGAAGACGGCCCGGGCCGCCGGTTCGTCGCCCAGCGGCGGTGAGGCCGAGCCGCCGTGGTGGTTGACCGGGACGTCCAGCTCCTCGCACACCGCCCAGATGGGGTCGTACACCGCCGAGTACAGCTCGGGCACCGTGGAGCCGGGCGGGACGCCCGGCAGCAGGATGCCGCCCGTCAGGCCGGCCGCCCGTACACGGCGGATCTCGCCCACCGCCGCGTCCACATCGTTGAGCAGGATCTGCGCCACCCCCGCCCGCCGCCCCGGCGCGTCCGCGCAGAAGTCCGCCAGCCAGCGGTTGTGGGCCTGCAGCCCCGCCCAGCGCATGTCGTACTCGGCCGCCGTCGGGGGCTGGGCCATCAGGGAGGCCTTGGGAAAGAACGGCGGGATGGTGTTCGGGAAGAGGACCTCCGCGACGATGCCGTCCGCTTCGAGTTCGGCGAGGCGGCGCGCCGAGTTCCAGTTGCGGTCGGCGGTGTCGGCGAGGAGGTCCTCGTACGGGTTCACGTAGGTGGCGGCCCAGGCGTCGAAGTCCTCGTGGTGGCGCTTCTCCAGGTACGGCCTGTAGTCCAGCAGGTCGGCGCCCGCGTGGCAGTCCGCCGAGATCACCGTGTAGCGGTCCTCCGTCATGACGACACCCCCAGGACGGGGAAGTCGTTGTCGGTGAGCCAGTGGCGGCCCACCTCGCGGGAGCGGGCCCAGGAGGCCTCCACCGCCGCCTGGTCCGGCGACTGGCCCAGTTCCGCCGGGGTGGGGCCGATCCGGCGGGCGATCGGGGCCAGACTCGCGGTGTCGAAGCCGAAGACCTCGGCCGCCGCGAGCCCGAGCATCCGGCGGGTCTCCGCGACCGGGATGTCGTGGAAGGTGTTCTTCAGCCAGGCCCGGGTGTTCGGCCAGGTGCCCTCGGGATGCGGGAAGTCCGAGCCCCACAGGATGTTGTCCACCCCGATCTCGTACCGCTGGGCGAGCTCGCGCCGCTTGGTGTTCGTCGCGCAGATGAAGACCTGGCGGTCCAGGTACTCGCTGGGTGGCCGCTTCAGCTCCTCGAACGGCGAGAGTTTCTTGCCGCCGTGTGCGCCGAGGTAGAGCCGGTCCATGAACCACAGCTGGTTGGGCAGCCACCAGCAGCCCGCCTCGGCGACGCCGAACTTCAGGCCGGGGTGGCGCTCGAAGACGCCGGACCAGAGCAGGAACCACAGGGGCCGGGCCGGCCACCAGGTGACCTCGGAGACGAAGATGCCGAGGTGGTCGCCGTACTCGTGGCGTGGCGAGGACCCGGAGTGGGTGACGATCGGCATCCGTGTCTCGGCGGCCGCCGCCCAGACGGGGTCGTAGCGGCGGTCGTGGTAGGGCGCCTTGTCCACCCACATCGCGGGGATCATGAGTGCGCCCAGCCCGGACTCCTTGGCCCGGTGGATCTCCGCCACGACCTTCGACGGCTCGCCGGTGATGGGGAGCAGGGCGACTCCGCAGTGGCGCGCCGGGTTCTGCCCGACGAACTCGGCGAGCCAGCGGTTGTGCGCCTGCGCGCCCGCCATGCCGAGCTCGGGGTCCTGGTCACCGGAGAGGCCGAGGCCGACGCCGAAGGGAGCGGCGGTCTGGCTGTCGACGGCGTCCGCGTCGGGGAAGACGACCTCGGCGGCCACGCCGTCGCCGTCGAGTTCCTTCAGTCGCTGCCCGGTGTCCCAGCCGCCCTTGAGGCCTTCCTCGTGGTCGCGGAACCACTTCTCGGCGAAGGCTTCGTTCCGGACGCCGAGCCGGGTGGCCTCCGCCCGGCGGGCGTCGCGTTCGCCGAGGAACTCGTCGAACCGGGCGTGGAAGCGGGAGTCCAGATAGGGCCGGTACTGCTCGGTGGGCAGGCCCGCGTGGCAGTCGGAGGAGATGATCAGGTACGGCTCTTCGGTCCGGTTCCCGGTTCCGTTCGCGGTCCCGTGTCCGTTCCGGTCTTCGTTCGTACTCACCACAGACGCCCCTCAGTCGAGGATGAAGCTTTCCAGGTAGGCGGGGTTGGTCCGGTCGAGCATCGACTGCGACCGGGCGCGGATCTGCCGGTCGCTGTGCTCGCCGGCCGGGAGCATCCAGAAGCGGTCGGCGCGGATGCCGTCGACGACGTGTTCGGCGACCTCCTCGACCGGGGTGAAGCGCACCTCGTGGCCGGCCTGCCTCATCGCCGCCTCGTACTGGTCGAGGCTGCGGTACGGGGCCTTGCGCGGCCGTTCCTTCGCGTACCGCTCGGGCCGGTTGCGGTGCGACTCCCAGAGCCCGGTGCGCAGCATGTGCGGTCCGGGGAAGAGGACGGAGGCGCCGACGGGGGCGCCCTCCGCCTTGAGGTGCGCGTAGAGCGACTCGGTCAAGGTGACCACGGCCGCCTTGGTGACGGCGTACACGGAGGCGGTGGGCAGCGGGGCGATGCCGCCGTCGCCGGAGGAGGTGTTGACGATGTGGCCGGGACCGCCGGAGGCGATCATGCGGGGGACGAAGGCCTGGATGCCGTGGAAGACCCCCCACACGTTGACGGAGAAGGCCCATTTCCAGTCGTTGGGCTCGTGCTCCCACATGCGGCCCTCGGCTCCGGAGCCGACGCCCGCGTTGTTGCAGAGCACGTGCACCGCGCCGAAGGTCTCGTAGGCGGCGTCGGCCAGCGCGATCACCGAGTCGCGGTCGCTGACGTCGACCACCCTGGCGAGCACGTGGGCCCCGTCCGCGGCGAGTTCGTCGGCGGCCTTGCGCAGGGCGCCCTGCTCGACATCGGCGAGGACCACCTTCAGTCCCTCGGCGGCGAAGCGACGGGCCATGGCGAGGCCGATGCCACTGGCGGCTCCGGTGACCACGGCCACCTGTCCTGGTTCGAGTCGCATGTCAGACACTCCCCTCGGGCGGGCCGTCGAAGATCTGCAGGGGGTCGTCGTAGCGCTGGTGGATGTACGGGAGCAGAGCCTGGGCGCTGACCCGCTCGACGACCCGGCCCTTCTGGTCGGTGGTCTTCTCGCCGATGGTGATCTCCACGATCCGGCGGACGGGCAGGTCGGCGACGGGATCGAACATCGACTCCCGCAGCACGATGTCCCCGGTGACGTGCTCCAGCTTGCGGACCTTCTCGTTGCGCGTGCAGTGCACGAGCACCGGGTCCACGTCGAAGCCCGAACCGTCCACCGCGGGCAGGAACTTGAAGTAGAAGTCGGTCTTGCGGGTGGGCTCGGGCAGCGGCAGCGCGCGGTCCACCGCCCCGCGCACCTCGACGAAGGCGATCCCGTGCCGGGCGAGGGCGGCCCGTACGACGAGGCCGTCGCGCTCCACGGTGACCTCGCCCAGCTTCTTCGGCTCGCCGAAGACCTCGCGGCCGCCGGTCAGGGCGCGTTCGAGGGTCATCGGCATGACCAGGGGGTACCAGCCCTCGGTCCCGCCGTGCTGGGCGGCGACGGCCACCGAGCCGGCGCCGAGCGGGTAGCCGGGCAGGTCGACCTTGCTGATGTTGGCCCGCACCAGGGGCCGGTCGGCCGGTTCGAGCGGCGGCGGCAGGACCGCCGCGACCACGTCGGGGTCGCTCTCCCAGACGGCCACGACACCGGTGGACCAGATGTCGGGAAGTCGGGAACTCTTCGCGCGCGACGCCGCGACCTCGGCCTCGGTCCGCGCTCCGTACCGTACGCGTGCCATGTCTCGCACCATCCCTCGGCTCGGGGGGAGTCGGTTCTGTAACACAGTTACACTGCCCGCGATGAAGGGTAAAGACCCATGCACTGCCGAGAATTGACGACCCGACAGATTGGTGGTGGCAGGACGTGGCCAGAACCACGCTCACCCGTGACGAGGTGCTGGACGCCGCCGCGTCCCTGGTCATGCGGAACGGTCCGGCCGCGCTCACGATGCGGGGGCTCGCCGCCGAGCTGGGCACCGCCGTCACGTCCATCTACTGGCACGTCGGCAACCGCGAGTCGCTGCTCGACGCCCTCGTCGAGCGGACCGTGGAGGAGATGGGGGCGATCCGGCCCACCGGCCGCACCCCGGCCGACCGGATCCTGGCGGTGGCCCGGATCCTGCGCCGCGAACTGCGCAAACGTCCGCACCTGATCGCGATGGTCCACGAACGAGGTCTCACCGAGCGGATGTTCCTGCCCGCCCAGCAGGCACTCGTCCACGAGGTGCACGCCGCCGGGCTGCGCGGCGCGCGCGCGGCGGACGCGGTGCGCGCCGTCCAGTTCCAGGTCGTCGGGTACCTGCTCGTCGAGCGCAATCGTGAACGCTCCCCCGCCCAGTCCCCGGCCGAGAGCGAGCTCTGGGACCCGGCCGCGGCCCCCCACGATCCGGCCCTCGCCCGCGCCCTGGCCCGCCCGGCGGACCCGGACCGGCTGTTCCTGCTGTCCGTGCGTGCCCTGGTGCACGCCCTGCTCGCACCGGGCGCGGGCCCGGCACGATAAATCGGTTGGGTTGGTTTTCCGGTTCCGGAGGAATGCCCCCTTTGCCCGAGCTGTCGAGGACGCGATCACAGTGCGGGAGATCAAGGCCCTGGTGCCGGGCATGTTCCCGTACTTCTCGACGGGCCGCACCACCCTGGGGGAGCTCGCCGGCCGGCACGCGGCCGCGCGCTGCCGCGAGGTGGCCGTGCTGCGCCGTACGCCCCGGCCGAGCGACTGCGACGAACTGTGGACCTCCCGCAGGGGCGCCGGCGAGGGCACCGCGGCCTTCGCCGCCCGGCTCCTCGGCCTGCGCGACCGGGACGACGTACTGCGCTCCGCGGAGGTGGACGCCCTCGCGGGCAGCGCCGCCTCCGGGGGGTCCGCCGCCTCAGGGCGGTCCGCCTTCCTCGCGTTGGTGGACGGCGAGGTGGCGCCCGCCGGTGCGAGCGGCTCCGTATACCGGCTGCCACCGGGGCCGGTTGACGGCTGCGGCCTCGAACAGCTCGCCGCGGGCGACCTCGTCGCCGCCCTGGGCTGACGGCCGGGAAGCGCCGGGGCGGCCACGGGTGTCAGTCGGGGCCGATATCCTCTGTGACCATGCTCGACGACCGTACGACCGCAGAGACGACGTGGCCGACCGCGTACCCAGAGGGGTACG
>NZ_JBSGZP010000485.1:0-5688 GCF_053611065.1 Streptomyces sp. NPDC054840 | reverse complement strand
GCTCCGAGCGGCCGGGCCGGTGTCGTACGCAGCCGCGCGCCGCGCCGGAGTCAGGGCTGCTCGCCGAGGGCGGTGCGGAGCCAGTCGAGGGGTGTCTGGGCCAACAGTTCATCGGCCAGTCGCTGCCCGGTCTCCGTCGTGAGACGGGCCCTGCTGTTGTCGATCCAACGCTGGGCATGGGCGTGGCCCTGGGCCTTGTACTCGATGCCCTGGAGCATGCACTCCAACTTGTCGGCGTCGCGGGCACAGACGGCCTCCGGTGAGTCCTTGGCCTCGTACTCGGCGACGAGTTCGCGAATCGCAGACGCGAGCACATCGGGCATGCCGGCGGTCTGGTCGGCTGTCACAGCCGCCGGATCGGCGCTGGACGCGTACTTCTTCCCGAGGTGGTTCACGTCGCCCGTTCGGGTCTCCTGGGTGTCGTGCCACACCGCGAGGAAGGCAGCCCGCGCCGGGTCGGCGCCTTCCAGTTTCGCGATGATCGACGCGATGAGGGAGGTGCGCCAGGAGTGCTCGGCGACGCTCTCCGGGTCCTTGACGCCGGCCATCCACCAGCCCGTGCGGCGCGCGTGCTTGAGCGTCCCCGCCTCGTAGAGGAAGCCGGCCACCGCGGACAGGTCGTCAGCCACTGTGTTTCTCCTTCATGCCTCGGCGAGGCGAATCGCGTACCGAATGCCTTCCAGCTCCCGACGCGCGCGCGGCGAGGGCCCGGTGCCATCCAACAACACGGGCAGCTGGTCCCGGAGGGTCCGTCCGGCTGCGGACGTCGCGCGCAGGAGGGTGGGGCGCGCAGCGAGCAGGGCCCACAAGGTGTGGATGTTCAGATCGAGGAAGCCGTGTTCGGGCGCGAGCCCATTCAGCAGGTGCTGGAGCACCCTGTTGCCGTGCCAGGTCCCGGGGCCGGGTGCGGCGATGAAGTCATCGGAGAGCTGGAGGTGGGGGCTCTCGCCGAGCCAGTAGGCCCAGTAATTCAGATTGGCAGCCTCGCCTGCCTCGTCGTCCAGAGTGGTGGAGATGAAGTGCCGCATGCGATCGCGGTCGCCCTGGCGGGCGGCGACGGCGGCTACGGAGCGGGCGGCCAGCCAGTGGGTGAGCCAGTCCCGTGGACGCTCCGCTCGCTGCTGCTGCTGCGCGAGCCAGGCAGGGGTGTCGGGGGCGTCGTCGTAACCGGCCAGGTAGAGGGCCTGACGGCGGAGCAGGAACGTGCCCGAGCGGGCCTCCTCCGCAGTCCGGCGGATGCGCCGGAAGAACCGTCGCCGGTCGCCCTCGTCCACGAGGCCGTCGAGAGCCGCGAGGACCGGGTCGTGGACCTCGCGCTGGCCCTCGCCCTGGAGGGGCCCGTGATCCACGACGCGCGCGGGCGCAACCACTACGCGCTCGTCGCACCGGGAACGGCAGAGCGATGGCGCTCCCGCAGTGCGGTGGAATGCCTCGGGGACGGGACCCACCTCGGGGTGCCCGACCCGGGACGGGACCGGTCGGTGCCCGGCCGGCCCCTCTACTGGGCCGCGGCCCCCGGCGCGGGGGCGTACTTCTGCCGTGTTGCCGCCGTCCGGCTGCTCGTCCGGGTGGGCGAGGCACGGCTCGCCGAGCCGGAGGCGTCGCAGTGACGGACCACCCCAAGGGCGCGTGCACACCGGCGGCGTACCTGCGGTGCTCCGGGTGCGGGCTGCCGGCCCCGGTCGTGACCCGGTACGGCGGCCCCATGGCCGAGTGCCGCCGCTGCCACTACGCGTGGAGCGTCCACCACGACCCGGTCGCCTGCTGGCGGCGGACCGCTACGGAGGAGGACCTGACCGCCCGGATCCGCGAGGCGGTCCCGCTTCTCGTTGCCGCGCGCGCCCTGCTCGACGAGATCGGCGGGTGTCCTTGAACCCGCCGGGGGCGGCGGGGACAGAACCGGCCAGTAGGTACTGTCCGCGGGCCCGCTCCGCCGCCCCCGCCGGAGTGGGTCAGGCGTCCTCGTCGTCCTCGTCGTCGTCCAGCCGGGCCAGCCAGGTGGCCAGACGTTCCACCGGGACCTCGAAGTCCGGGTTCAGGTCGACGAAGGTGCGCAGCTGCTCGGCGAGCCACTCGAAGGTGACCTCCTCCTCGCCGCGCCGCTTCTCCAGCTCCTCGATGCCGCGATCGGTGAAGTACAAGTCGGGCTCCGTGCCGTGATGGGGGTGTGCAGGGGGTGTTTCCCGCCAGGATAATCCGCCTATCGGCGACACCTCCCGCACGCGCCGTCCCCGGGTCTAGCCTGGATGCCCAACGAGCGGGGGGTGCGGATGACGGACGGGCGCACGACCGGGTCCGCGCGCGCCTTCGAGCTTCTGGAGCCCCTCGTCCAGGCGGCGACCGTACGCGTTCACGCCCCGCCGGGCGGGTATGAGAACCCTCGCAGTCATCGGACCGGTCCCACATGGGGGAGCGGCTTCTTCGTCGCCCCCGGCTGGGTCCTGACGTGCGCGCACGTGGTCGGCGAAGGGGGTGCTGCGGTGCGTCTGACGGGACGCGAGGTCGGCATCACCTTTTCCGCCGGGACCATCACCGGAACGGTCACCGGGCGCGTGGAGTGCGTACTGCCCGAGCGGCTGGAGGAACGACGGCCCGGCCGGCACGCACTGTGGGACCTGCCCGACCTGGCGCTGGTCAGGGTCCTCGCTCCCGTCTCGCACGCCTGCGTCTGGCTGACCGACCGCTCCAGACCCCGCTTCGACGAGGTCGCCTACTTCGGCTGCACCGAGGACCTCGGCACCCCCGAGATCACCGGCCGCACCACCCGCCTGCGCGGCACCGCCGGCAACGGCGCGGCCATCCGGCTCGGCGACGACGACGAGATCGAGCCCGGCATGTCCGGCGGGCCCGTGGTGGACCTCGCCCGAGGCGAGGTCGTCGGCGTGCTCAAGGCCCGGCGCCAGACGGGCGGCGGCGGGCTCGCCGTCTCCGTCGTGCAGCTGCGCACCCTCCCGATGGCCGCACGGGGGCAGGTGGGGCTCTACCGCCGGATCATGCAAGCCCATGACCTGTACCACTACGACCAGCACCTCAGCGATCTCGACAACCGCCGGACCTGGACGGACGTGCACGGCGAGCTCCCGCCAGAGGAGGGCGACCCGTACGCCGGCCGGGGCCGGCTCACCCCCGGCGAGCGCACCACCCTGTACGGGCTGCTGGCCGAGCTGCCCCCGCCCGGATCCTCCGAGGTCGTACGCGCCCTGGTCGAGGCGGCGCGCGGTGAGGAGCCGGACCCGCTGCCACCGGCCCCCTTGAGCTGGCGCGACGGGCTGGGGCTGCTGCACGACCCGCCCGGCGGGACGGGCGAGGCCGCGGCGATGCTCCGGTACGCGACGGACGTGAGCGTGGCCGAGTACCGCGAGCCGGCCACTCCCGGCGCGGACGAGGAGCTGTGGGACTGGGTACGGGCCACGGCCGAGCGGCTGTGGCGGCCGCTGCGGCGCGAGCTCGGCGAACGCCACGAGCGGGGTCTCGCCGAGCGGGAGCGGCGGCGCCGGGCCTCGGCCGGACGGGCGGTGCACGGCCCGGCGAGGCGGTCCGGCGGGCTGCCGCCCGGGGCCTCGGTGCTGCTGGAGGTATGGGCGCACGGCTGGGAGGACGTCTACGACTGGCGGGTCTCGGTGCTGGCCGGTCCCGCGCACGCCGGCCGGCTGACGCCGGTGGACTCGGGCGTACGGGCCACCCTGGCGGGTCTGCCGGAGGCGTTACGGGCCCCGCTCGCCGAGGGCTTCCGGCGCTGCGACACCCACGAGACGGCGGCGCTCCTCGAAGTGGCCGTGGCCCCCGCGCTGTTCGGGCTGGCGGTGGACGAATGGGTGGTGGTGGGCGGCGTCCCGCTCGGCGTGCAGCGGCCGGTGGTCCTGCGCCACCCCGCCGGCGCGAACCCGGGCACCGCGAGCCCCGGCGGCCCGGGCGGAGCCAGGGCGCACCCCGCCGACCGCGAGGGCACCGACGCGTCCGCCCGCTGGGCGCGGGTCCAGGCGGGACCGCTGCAGGACGAACGCGCCGACTGCGTACGGGGCCGCCCGCGCAGCCCCGCCACCGAATGGCTGACGGGCCTCCCCGACAACACCGTTCCGGTGCACTGCCGGGCGGCCGACCAGGAACCCACGCTCGGGTCGCTGCACGCGGTACGGGACGCCGGGTACGGGGTGGTGGTGACCCGGCGGCCGCCCCCGGACCCGGGGGCCTCCTGCGCGCCCTTCCACCGCGGGCTGCGGGAGGAACTGGCCGACGCCGGACGGGCCGACGTGCTCCCGGAGCGCCTGCAGAACCTGCGGGGGCGGGCGTACGGGGCCGACCCCGACGCCTACTGGGCGGCCGGGACGGGGCTGGTGTGGGAGGACCCCGCGCGGCCGCTGCCGGACGAGGAGCCGCTCCAGGGCGACCTGTGACGGCGGCGACGGCGCGACGCGAGGGCGGCGCCGGCGCCGGGTGGACGCGGGGTGGACGCGAGCGGCGGACGCGAGGGAGGGAGCAGGAGCACCATGAACGACGAGTGGCTCATATACCGCGGGGTGGGCGAGCCCCACGACGGGATCGACGCCCTGCCCGACCCGCCGCCCTGGCGGGACTTCGACGGCGGCCCCGTGGCGGAGCCGGGCGGTCCGGCCCGGGTCGCCGACGGCAACGTGGCCCGGCGGCTCGGGGCGCACCGGCAGGCCGCCGAGCTGCACCGGCCGGAACCGGAGGAGCTGGAGGCCATCAACGCGGCCCTGTACCTGCGGCGGCCGCTGCTCGTGACCGGCTTCCCCGGCACCGGGAAGTCCACCCTCGCGCACGCCGTCGCCCACGAGCTGAAGCTGGGCCGGGTGCTGCGCTGGCCGGTCGTGTCCCGGACCGTGCTCCAGGACGGCCTCTACCGCTACGACGCCCTGGCCCGACTGCAGGACGTCCAGATCGCGGCGAGCAGCGGCGGCGCCGGCGGTGGCCCGGCCACCGCCACCGCCACGGACTCCGGCGTCCCCGGCATCGGGAAGTACATCCGGCTCGGGCCGCTCGGCACCGCCCTGCTGCCGACCGCCCGGCCCCGCGTCCTGCTCATCGACGAGCTCGACAAGAGCGACATCGACCTCCCCAACGACCTGCTGAACGTACTGGAAGAGGGTGAGTTCGCCCTCCCCGAGCTGGAACGGGTCGCCGACGGCGAGCCCGAGGTGCAGGTGCTCACCGACGACGGGACGAAGGTCACCGTCCGCGGCGGCCGCGTCCGCTGCCACGCCTTCCCGTTCATCATCCTGACCAGCAACGGGGAACGGGACTTCCCCGCCGCCCTGCTGCGCCGCTGCATCCAGCTCAAGCTCGCGCAGCCCGGCGAGAAGCGGCTCGCCACCATGGTCCGGGCCCACCTCGGCGAGGAGGCCGCCCGCCTCGGGGCCGACCTGATCCGGGAGTTCCTCAGCCGTTCCCAGTCCGAGCTGGTCGCCGCCGACCAGCTGCTCAACGCCGTGTACCTCACCCACTACGCCGCCCCGCCCACCCGGGAGGACCTCGCCGACCTGCTCATCCAGCGCCTCGACCGCCCGAGGTGATCGGCCGTGGCCTCCGCCGGCGCGCCCGGCGTCCGTGAACTGGCCGCGCTGCTGCGCGCCGCCGGGCTCGACCCGTCCGCCGGGGAACTCGCCGACGCCCTGTGGCTGGCCGGGCACCTCGGCGGGCCCGGGCGGGCCGCCCCCGGCGGGCCGGGGG
>NZ_JBSGZP010000484.1:0-5692 GCF_053611065.1 Streptomyces sp. NPDC054840 | reverse complement strand
ATCTACCACCTCCTGCGGGGCCGCCTGAACAACCGGGTTCTGCTCGGCGGCTCCTACGTGCTGATGGCCGCCGGTGCGGCCGCCTTCGCCCTCTCCCCGAGCTGGGGCCTCGCCCTCGCCGGCACCTTCGTCATCGGCCTGGGCTTCGGCGGCATCGACTACGGCCTCAACCAGCTCTTCGCCGTCGGCTTCGGCCACCGCAGCACCGCCATGCTCAACCTGCTGAACGGGCACTTCGGCATCGGCGCGATCGCCGGCCCCGCCCTGATCGGCTGGCTCGGGGCGGACAGCTACCCGGAGATCTTCATCGGCACCGGCGTGATCAGCCTGCTGATCCTCGTCACCCTCGGCGGGGTCGCCGCCCGGGAGCCCGCCCCCGCCCCCGCCGAGGGTGCCCCGGCCGGCGGCGCCCGGGTGCTTCCGATCATCGGAGTGTTCATCGGCGTCTACGTCCTGCACGTCGCCATCGAGACCGGTGTAGGCGGCTGGGAACCCACCCACCTCGAAGCCGTCGGATACGGCGCCGCCACCGCGGCGACCGCCACCTCCGCCTACTGGGCCGCCATGACCATCGGCCGTTTCGTCGCCGCGCCGATCAGCCTGCGCTGGTCCGCGCCGTCGATCCTCCTCGTCTGCTGCGCCGGCATGGCCGGCTTCCTCCTTCTGGCCACGGTCCCGGCCCTCGCCCCGTACGCGTACTTCGGCGTCGGCCTGATGATCGCGCCGATCTTCCCGACCTGCCTGCCCTGGCTCAACCGCGCCGTGCCCGGCGTGGGCGCCGCCGGTGCCTACGTGATCGCCGCCTCGATGATCGGCGGCGTGGCGTTCCCGCCCCTGCTGGGCGCCGTCATCGACACGATGGACGTGAAGACGGTGCCGCTGCTGCTGTTCCTGCTCGCCGTCATCTGCGGCGTGCTGAGCCTGTGGCTGCGCCGCAACGCCCCCGACCCCGGTGGCCTGTCCGGTTCGCGGCGTGACTCCGGGCGTACCGACGCCGTCACCCCTCTCTGAACCCGTAGAACGTGAGGAACCGAAGGATGAAAGCCGTCCTCTTCGACATGTTCGGTGTCATCGCGCGTGTCCAGTCACCCGAGTCCATGCGCCTCCTGGAACGCACGGCCGGCGGCGACCCCGACCGCTTCTGGGTGGCGTACTGGTCCGAGCGGCCTCCCTACGACCGCGGCGAGGTCACCGGGGCCGGATACTGGCAGACGGTCTGCGTGCGACTGGGCATCCCGCTCGACCGGCGGCTGATCGAGGAGCTGATCGCCGCCGACCTCGCGAGCTGGAGCGAGATCGACCAGGAGGCCGTGGACCTGCTCGGCCTCCTCGCCGACCAGGGCATCGTGCTCGGCCTGCTCTCCAACATCCCCGAGGACCTGGCCGCCCGCTACGAGGCCACCCAGCCGTGGCTGGAGCGTTTCGCGGTCCGGGGCCTCTCCTGCCGGATCGGCAGCGCCAAGCCCGAACCCGCCGCCTACGAGTGGTGCGTCCGCGAGCTCGGAATGCCGCCCGAGGAGATCCTCTTCGTCGACGACCGGGCCGAGAACGTGCACGCGGCGCTGCGACTCGGCCTCCGGGGGCATGTGTTCACCTCGCCCGAACGGCTGCGGGACACGCTGGAGGCGGCGTCGAGGTGACATCCGCCGCGCGGCTCCCCGCCCTGCGCGCGCCCACACACGGCAGTTTCCCGCCACCGCGCCGGCGCCGCGGCGACCGAATCGGATCGCACGGGGAGTGAAAGAGATCTACATCTCCACATCGCCACTTGGCAGGCCGACTTGGAATGTGATCATATGAAAGAGAAGGCGCTGCCGTGAGATCCCTGTCTGAAACGGGTGAAGTATCCGGGCCGCCCCCCACCGGCATCAAGTCGCCGTTTCCCACTTCTTTTCAAATGGGCGTGAGTTGTCTTTCCTCCGCCCAGATTCTGACGTTTCGAACGACCCGTGTGAGAGGGACCGATGGAAACCAAGGACGTTACCGAGCACATCTATTACCCCGTCAGCGACTACAAGATGGCGCGGGGTGAGGGTGTCCACCTCTACGACGAGGACGGCAAGAGCTACCTCGACTGTGCGTCGGCCACCTTCAACCTGAGCCTGGGATACTCCCACCCGGCTGTCGTCGCCGCCATGAAGGACCAGCTCGACAAGCTGGTCCACATCACCTCGTCGTACCAGAGCGACCCGGTCAACGGCATGGTCCGGCGGCTCGTCGAGGTCTCCCCGGACAATCTGACGAAGGTGCACCCCAAGGTCTCGGGCGGCTCCGCCGCCAACGAGGGCGCCATCAAGATGGCACAGATGGCCACCGGCAAGTCCGAGGTCATCACACTGTTCCGCAGCCACGTGGGACAGACGATGATGATGACATCGATGTCCGGCAACGCCTTTCGCCGCGAACCGTTCCCCAACCTCTTTCCCGGCAGCCTCCAGGTCCCCGACCCGTACTGCTTCCGCTGCTTCTACGGGCAGAAGGAGGGCTCCTGCGGAATGATGTGCGTGGACCGGCTGGAAGACTTCGTCGAATACGCGAGTTCCGGCCGGGTCGCCGCCGTCCTCATCGAGCCGATCTCCGGAAACGGTGGCAACATCGTCCCGCCGGACGGCTACATGCAGAAATTACGCGCCTTCTGCGACGAGCAGAACATCGCCCTCATATTCGACGAGATCCAGACGGGCATAGGCCGTACCGGCCACATGTTCGCGGCCCAGTACTTCGACGTCGAACCCGACGCCATCACCACAGCCAAGGGCCTCGGCGGATCGGGCGCGCAGGTCGCCGCCATCATCACCAACGAGCGGCTCGCCGGCCTCCCCGCGAACCACCACTCCTTCACCTACGGCGCCAACCTGCTGGCCGCCGCCGCGGCCAACGCCACCCTCGACATCGTGCGGCAGCCCGAGTTCCTGGCGAACGTCACCCGCACGGGCGGCTACATCATGGAACGCCTCAACGACATGAAGCGCCGCTACCCGCAGATCGTCGACGTCCGCGGCGTCGGACTGATGATCGGTTTCGAGATCGCCGAAGCCGACGGCAAGCCCGCCGTGAAGCTCACCAACCACCTGGCCACCAAGGCCATGGACCACGGCCTCATCCTGCGCACCTCGCGCTACGGCTACGGCAACGTCCTCAAGATCCGCCCGCCGCTGATCCTCACCATGGACCAGGCCGAGGAGATCTGCGACAAGCTGGAGAACCTCTTCCTCGCGGAGCTGGCCCGATGAACGCCGGCAATCCGATGAAGCAGCTGCTCACCTCTCTCGGACAGCACGTCCGCGCCGAACTCCTCGCCTACGAGGCCACCGGCCGAGCGCGCAGCGTCCACGGCGACTCGCCCGGCGGTGACGCCCAGTTCGACGTCGACGAGGTCGCCGAGAAGGCCGTACTGGACTACCTGCGCGAGCACGCCCATGTCCCCGCGGCCCTCTACACCGAGGACGGCGCCTACGTGGAGCTCGCCCCCGAGCCGCAGGTCCTCCTGGTCATCGACCCGATCGACGGCACCCGCCCCACCTCGGCCGGGCTCGAAATGGGCATGGTGTCCATCGCCGCGGCCCCCTACGGCGACGGCAAGCCCACCCTCGCCGACGTCGACGCCGCCTGCCTGGTCGAGATCAAGAGTGGCGCCTGGCTCTACGGCGACGACACCGACGGCCTCGACAGCGGCGGCTTCGCCACCCCGGTCCCGCGACTGAGCCGGAACACCGACCCGGCCCACATGTTCTGGTCGATCGAGTTCAACGGCCACCCGATGGACCTGATGACCGAGGCGTACGGCCACCTCGTGGACAGCTCGGCCAACACCGGCGGCATCTTCGTCTTCAACAGCAGCACCTTCTCCATCTCCCGCATCATCACCGGCCAGCTCGACGCCTACGTCGACATCGGCAACCGCGTGCTGCGCGACCACCCGGACACCGAAGAGGCGTTCCTGCGGGTCGGCCGCGGCTCGATCCTGCACCTTTTCCCCTACGACATCGCCGCCGTCGTCTACCTCGCCCGACAGGCGGGCGTGGTCATCACGGACGCCTACGGCGACGACCTCGGCAGCACCTCGCTGGTGGACCTCGGCCCGATGAACCAGAAGTCCTGCATCGCCGCCGCCACCCCCGAACTGCACCGGCAGCTGCTCGACACCATCCGCTGGGACCTGGGCCGCGCCACCGCCGCGCCCGCGAGGGAGGAATCATGAAGGCCCTGACGCTCACCGCCGACCGCACGCTCACCCTGGTCGACCACCCCAAGCCGGAGCCGCAGGCCGCGGACGACATCGTCATCCGCGTCACCCAGAGCGGCATCTGCGGGACCGACCGCAGCGTCCTCGTCGGCAAGTTCCCGGCCGAGACCGGCGTCGTCATGGGCCACGAGGCCGTCGGCGTCGTCGACTCCACGGGCCCGGGTGTCACCCGCTTCGCCGTGGGCGACCGGGTCATCGTCAACCCCACCCTGTACTGCGGCACCTGCCCCACCTGCCTCGAAGGTCACTGGAACTTCTGCGGCCGCAAGGCCGGGACCGAGGTCGGGCTGGACTACGACGGCTCCTTCGCCGAGTTCATCCGCCTCCCCGAGCTGTTCTGCCACGCGATCCCCGACGACATGGACTTCGACCGCGCCGTCGTCGTCGAACCCCTCGCCTGCGCCCTCAACAACATCGAGGCCGGGCGCCTGGCAGCCGGCGAGACCGCCGTCGTCGTCGGTGGCGGCCCCATGGGCGTGGTCACCGCCATGGCCGCCCAGCGCTACGGCGCCACCGTCCTCCTCGTCGAACCCGACCCGGTACGCGGCCGCCTCGGCCAGGAGATATTCGACGCCCCCGAGTTCGGTGGCCGCGTCACCGTCCACACGCCGGACGACCCCGCCCTCACCGGACGCGGTGACCTCGTCGTCGACTCCGTGGGCAACCTCCTGGAGCAGAGCATCGGCTACGCCGCCGTACGCGGCCGCGTCGTCGTCATGGGCTTCAACAGCAACGCCTCCGCCACCGTCCGGCCGCTCACCCTGCTCCAGCGAGGCCTGCAGATCATCGGCGCCGGCGACTACAACAGCATGATCTTCCCCAAGGCCGTCGAGCTGGCCCGGCAGCTGCCGCTGGAGCGCGTGGTCACCCACCGCTTCGCCCTCGCCGACCACGAAGAGGCGTTCAAGGCCCTCGCGGCCGTCCCCGGCGCCGAGTACACCGCCCTCAAGGTCGTCCTCGTACCCCCGCACGACGAGGCGGTCGCATGAGCCCCGCCCCGCGTACCTCGCTCGCCGGGGCGCTCGTCCCCGGCACCACGCGGCCCGTCGTCGTCGGCGAGTACCCGTACTACCGGGCCGAGCCCGCCAACTGGTTCACCGACCTGCGCGAACTGCGTGCCCTGGGCGTGGACGTCGTCTCCTGCTACCTCCCGTGGCGCTTCCACGAGACCGGCGATCCGCTCCTCGGCCCGCAGGGCGCCCGCGGCCGCGCGTTCGACTTCACCGGGAAGACCGACCCGCAGCGCGACGTCGTCGGACTGCTGGAGCTGGCCGCCGCCGCCGGGCTGGGCGTCCTCCTCAAGCCCGGCCCCTTCATCCACGCCGAGGTCCAGCTCGGCGGGCTGCCCGACCGCCTCTGCGGCCCCGCACATGCCCCCTACCTGGGGCTGGACGGGACGGTCCTCACCTCCCAGGGCAAGCCGCTGCCCAGCCTGCTCGACCCGGC
>NZ_JBSGZP010000483.1:0-5700 GCF_053611065.1 Streptomyces sp. NPDC054840 | reverse complement strand
CCCACGCCGGATCGGGGACCGCTGTCGCCGGGACCACCGTCGAGATCCGGGTCGTCGGCTCGAACGGCATCGGCCACCATGTCACGGGAACGGTCACCGCGGAGGTCCCGGCATGAGCGTCCGCACCCGCGACGAGCTCGGCGGCCGCGCCGCCATCGCCGGCATCGGAGCGACCGAGTTCTCCAAGGACTCCGGCCGCAGCGAGCTCAAGCTCGCCGTCGAGGCCGTACACGCGGCCCTCGACGACGCCGGCCTCACCCCCGCAGACGTCGACGGCATGGTCACGTTCACCATGGACACCAGCCCCGAGATCACCGTTGCCCAGGCGGCGGGCATCGGGGACCTGTCGTTCTTCTCCCGTATCCACTATGGCGGTGGCGCGGCCTGTGCCACCGTCCAGCAGGCTGCCCTCGCCGTCGCCACGGGGATCGCGGAGGTCGTCGTCTGCTACCGCGCCTTCAACGAGCGCTCCGGGCGCCGCTTCGGGTCCGGGGTCCAGCAGCGGGAGCCCTCGGCGGAGGGGGCGGCGCTCGGCTGGTCGCTGCCCTGGGGCCTGCTGACCCCCGCCTCCTGGGTGGCCATGACCGCCCAGCGCTACCTGCACGCCTACAACCTCACCCCCGAAGCCTTCGGGCACGTCGCGGTCACCGACCGCCGGCACGCCGCGAACAACCCCGCCGCGTACTTCCACGGCAAGCCCATCACCCTCGCCGACCACGCCGCCTCACGCTGGATCGTGGAACCGCTGCGGCTGCTGGACTGCTGCCAGGAGACGGACGGCGGCCAGGCCGTCGTCGTCACCACGACCGAGCGCGCCCGGAACCTGCGGCACGCGCCCGCCGTGATCACCGCGGCCGCGCAGGGTGCGGGGCGCCGGCAGGAGGGCATGACATCCTTCTACCGCGACGACCTCACCGGGCTGCCGGAGATGGACGTGGTCGCCCGCCAGCTGTGGCGGACCAGCGGGCTGCGGCCCTCGGACATCGACGTCGGCATCCTCTACGACCACTTCACCCCCTTCGTGCTGATGCAGCTGGAGGAGTTCGGCTTCTGCGCGCCGGGCGAGGCCGCAGACTTCGTGGCCGCGGACGCACTGCCGCTCAACACCCACGGCGGCCAGCTCGGAGAGGCGTACCTGCACGGGATGAACGGCATCGCCGAGGCCGTCCGTCAGCTGCGCGGCACCTCCGTCAACCAGGTCGCGGGGGCGGCGCACGCACTCGTCACGGCCGGTACGGGGGTCCCGACCTCCGGTCTGATCCTCGGCGCCGACGGCTGAGAACCGGGACCCACGGCCCCGTCCCCTCCACCTTCAGGGGGTGGGGACGGCCCTGTTCCTACAACCTGAGGCGGATCCACCATCGGCACCTGCGGCCGATCCCACGGCGGGCGGGCGCTCCTAGCGTGGAGACATGACCACGCCTGTGTGCACGCTCGCCTCGAATCCGACGCCGTACCCGTCGTTCTCGGCGTACGTCCGGACCCGCGGCACGGTCCTGATGCGCACCGCGCGCTCCCTCACCGCGAACCCGTGCGATGCGGAAGACCTGCTCCAGACGGCCCTCGCGAAGACGTACGTGGCCTGGGACCGGATCGAGGACCACCGCGCCCTGGACGGCTACGTCCGGCGGACCCTCGTCAACACCCGGACCTCCCAGTGGCGCAAGCGCAAGGTCGACGAATTCGTATGCGACGAGCTCCCGGAGACCGAGGCGGTTTCGGCCTGCGACCCCGCCGAGGCACAGGCGCTGCGCGACGCGATGTGGCGCGCGGTGACCCGGCTGCCCGACCGGCAGCGGGCCATGGTCGTCCTGCGGTACTACGAGGACCTGAGCGAGGTGCAGACGGCGGAGCTGCTCGGGGTCTCGGTCGGCACCGTCAAGAGTGCGGTCTCCCGCGCGCTGGGCAAGCTCCGCGAGGACCCGGAGCTCGTGCCGGTCCGGTGACGCGAGGGTGTTTCACGTGAAACCTGAGACGTCCGGGAATGTTTCACGTGAAACGCGCGGTGGTTTCTACCCCCGGGTAGTGACATGCCGACCGGTACGTGCGCAGAATCGGCAGCATCCGTAGCCGCCGCAGCGCCGCAGCGCTCACCGGGAGGACGCTTTGCTCAGCACCATGCAGGACGTACCGCTCCTCGTCACCCGCATACTCCGACACGGGATGACGATCCACGGGAAGTCCCAGGTCACGACCTGGACCGGGGAGGCCGAGCCACACCGCCGCAGCTTCGCCGAGATCGGCAACCGCGCCACCCGTCTCGCCGGCGCCCTGCGCGACGAGCTCGGAGTGCAGCAGGACGAGCGGGTCGCCACCCTGATGTGGAACAACGCCGAGCATGTCGAGGCGTACTTCGCGATCCCCTCCATGGGCGCGGTCCTGCACACCCTCAACCTGCGTCTCCCCCCGGAGCAGCTGGTCTTCATCGTCAACCACGCCGCCGACCGGGTGGTGCTGGTCAACGGCACGCTGCTGCCCCTGCTCGCACCGCTGCTGCCGCACCTGCCGACCGTCGAGCACGTGGTGGTCAGCGGCATCGGCGACCGGTCCGTTCTCGGAGGCCTGAACGTGCGGGTGCACGAGTACGAGGAGCTCCTCGCGGGCGGCTCCGACAGCTACGACTGGCCCGAACTGGACGAGCGCCAGGCGGCCGCGATGTGCTACACCTCCGGCACCACCGGGGACCCCAAGGGCGTCGTCTACTCCCACCGCTCGCTCTACCTGCACTCGATGCAGGTCAACATGACCGAGTCGATGGGGCTGACCGACAGGGACACCACCCTCGTCGTGGTCCCGCAGTTCCACGTGAACGCCTGGGGGCTGCCGCACGCCACCTTCATGACCGGTATCAACATGCTGATGCCGGACCGGTTCCTGCAGCCCGCTCCGCTCGCCGAGATGATCGAGCGGGAGAAGCCCACGCACGCGGCGGCCGTGCCCACCATCTGGCAGGGCCTGCTGGCCGAGGTCACCGCCAACCCGCGCGACCTGACGTCGATGAAGCAGGTCACCATCGGCGGCGCGGCCTGTCCGCCCTCCCTGATGGAGGCGTACGACAAGCTCGGCGTACGTGTCTGCCACGCCTGGGGCATGACCGAGACCTCGCCGCTGGGCACGATGGCGCACCCGCCGGCCGGCCTGACCGCCGAGGAGGAGTGGCCCTACCGGATCACCCAGGGCCGCTTCCCGGCGGGCGTCGAGGCTCGGCTGATCGGCCCCGCCGGCGACCTCCTGCCCTGGGACGGGGAGTCGGCGGGCGAGCTGGAGGTGCGCGGCAACTGGATCGCGAGTTCCTACTACGGTGGCGCGTCCGGCGAACCCCTGCGGCCCGAGGACAAGTTCAGCGCCGACGGCTGGCTCAAGACCGGTGATGTCGGTGTGATCAGCGCCGAGGGCTTCCTCACCCTCACCGACCGCGCCAAGGACGTCATCAAGTCCGGTGGCGAGTGGATCTCCAGTGTGGACCTGGAGAACGCGCTGATGGCGCACCCCGAGGTCGCCGAGGCCGCCGTCGTCGCCGTCCCCGACGAAAAGTGGGGAGAGCGCCCCCGGGCCACGGTCGTCCTCAGGAAGGGTGCGACCGTGAATTACACGGGTCTGCGCGAGTTCCTCGCCCAGACCGTGGCCAAGTGGCAGCTTCCGGAGCGCTGGACGTTCATCGAGGCGGTGCCGAAGACCAGTGTCGGCAAGTTCGACAAGAAGGTGATCCGCAAGCAGTACGCGGACGGCGCACTGGACGTCACCAAACTCGACTGACGACTTAGCTCCGGGTGAGCCACGGCCGCAGCAGTCTGCTGACCGCAGGCATGGCCACGTAGGTCATCAGGGTGCTGAACACGACGGCGAAGGCGGCCGTCCGCAGTACGACGTGCAGATCCACCAGGTACGGCCCGAGTACCGCGTTGCCGATCAGCGAGATCGGGAAGACGGCCAGCCCCGAGCTGATCACCATCTTCCACCGCGGCGGCGCGGGCCGGGTCGTACCCGGCTTGGCGAACCAGGTCTCCATGCCGTGCAGTTCCCGGCGGGCTATCTCCGTGTGGTGGTGGCCGAGGCAGTTCGAGAACCACTGCGCCCGCTCCGGGGAGTCCTGCCAGCGCTGGAACGCCGCCTGATTGCGGAAGCGGTGGACCAGGAACCACGGCCCGCCCTCCGCCGCCGGACGGAAGAGCCCGTACCCCAGGTGATCCGGGAAGCCCGCGGCCGTCTCCAGGATGCCGTGGGCCCAGGCCTCGAAGGTCTCCTCGTGGCCGGGCTCCACCTGCCGTGCGATGAGCAGATTCACCTCCCCGCTGTCGGCGGGGACGGTGTGCTCGCTCGTGTCGATGATGGCCATCGGCCCAGGATTACTAGTTGGTGCCGATCTTGGCGAGCAGGTCCACGATGCGGCCCTGGACGTCCGCCGTGGTGGCCCGCTCGGCCAGGAAGAGGACGCTCTCGCCGGACGCGAGCCGCGGTAGTTCGGCCGGGTCGATGCCGGTCGTCGTGTAGACGACCAGGGGGGTGCGGTTCAGCTGCCCGTTCGCGCGCAGCCAGTCCACGATCCCGGCCCGCCGACGGCGCACCTGCATCAGGTCCATGACCACCAAGTTGGGCCGCATGCGCGTGGCCAGTTCCACGGCGTCGGTGTCGGCACCCGCCCGCGCGACCTGCATGCCGCGCCGTTCCAGGGCGGCGGTCAGCGCGGTCGCGATCTCGTCGTGCTCTTCGATCAGCAGTACCCGGGAGGGATGCTGTTCGCTGTCACGCGGCGCCAGCGCCTTCAGCAATACGGCCGGATCGGCGCCGTAGGCCGCCTCGCGCGTGGCGTGCCCCAGCCCGGCCGTGACCAGTACGGGGACCTCCGCGGCCACCGCCGCCTGACGCAGGGACTGCAGGGCCGTCCGGGTGATCGGCCCGGTCAGCGGGTCGACGAACAGCGCGGCGGGAAACGCGGCGATCTGCGCGTCCACCTCCTCGCGGGAGTGGACGATCACCGGCCGGTAGCCGCGGTCGCTCAGCGCCTGCTGCGTCTGCACATCGGGCGCGGGCCACACCAGGAGCCGGCGCGGGTTGTCCAAGGGCTCCGGCGGCAGCTCGTCGTCCACGGGCCGAGGCACGGGCCGATTGACCACCTCGACTGCGCCGCCCGGGCCGTCCAGCGGCTCCGGGCCCTCGTCGGAGCCGGCCTCGGGCGCTTCTATCGCGAAGGCCCGGCCCTGCGGGGCGGGCTCGGCGAGCCGGCGACGTCGGCCGGAACCGGAAGCCGCACCCGCGCCGGTGGCCGGGCCGGAGCCGGAGGCCGCACCGGAGCCGCCCGGATCGAGGGAGATGCCCTGGCCGAGGGTGCCGAGGGCGCGCACGCTGATCGGCTGCGCGGCCTGGCCCTGCGCCGGAGCGTCCTGGGGCCGCCGCGCACCGGGGACCGCGACCTGGCCGGAGGCTTCGTCGCCCTCGGGAGCGGTACGAGCGGCCGGAACCGGCCACGCCGGAGCGCCGGCCAGGGCGCGGCGCCGACCGGTCGGGTTCTCGGCGGAATCGTCGGGCTGCGCGGCGGTGGCAGCGGCAGCGGCGCCGGCCTCGGGCTCGGGTTCGGCGGCGGGGGCGCCCAGCACCCGGCGACCACGCCGCCCGGCCGGAGCGTCGGCGTCGAAGGCCGCTGCGGGGGGAGCCGGAGTCGGGCCGGCGGGCAGCGCGAAGCCGCCCTCGGGGGCGATGGGC
>NZ_JBSGZP010000482.1:0-5711 GCF_053611065.1 Streptomyces sp. NPDC054840 | reverse complement strand
GTCCGGGAGCGGCCACGCCGCTCCCGGACGGCGGAAGCGATCCCCTCAGCGCACACGGCGGGCTCCTCGTGTTCCCAGAAACGGAGCACGAGCCAGCCGGCCTCTTCGAGTCTGCGGTCCGTGTCGCGGTCGCGGGCTATGTTCCCCGCGACCTTTCCTGACCAGTAGCCCGGGTTCGTCTTCGGAGACACATAGTGCTCCGGACAGCCGTGCCAGTAGCAGCCGTCGATGAAGACCGCTACCCGCGCTGGCCGGAAGATCATGTCGGCTGTCCTGCGAAGATCAGGAAGAGGCCGAGCGGCGATCCGGTACCGCAGCCCCGTCGCGTGCACGAGGCGCCGGATGGCCTTTTCCGGTTTGGTGTCGCGGCTTCGGATGGCCTGCATGTTTCGCCGACGTGCGGCAGTAGAAGCCCAGGAACCCTCGGGAGGCTGCCAGGGCGTTTCATCCTGCACTCTTGTGCTCTCCATCTGTCTTCAGGGCAATCCAGTCCTCTGGCCCCAGCGTAATCGCGTGGGCTGCAGCGGTATCCCGCTGCTCGGGGAACTTGCCGCAGAGAAGGGTGAGACCGTTTTTGGCCAGTCTGTTTCTGACGCCGCGGGCTCTTCGCAGCGGATCGTGCCGTCGGGCGCCCACTGTTGAGATCACACTGCGCGGAATGATGTGACCCGCGAGGTACTGGAACATCAGCGTGAGGCGCTCCTCCTGCCCCGGCTTCTCGGCCAGGACGCGGCTGGTCTGCTCCGGGGTCAGCAGCGTCAGAGGATTGACGGGCAGAGGAGTCCAGTCGTAGAGGGGAACGCTCCATTTGTCCCAGGCCTGCACCGCCAGGCCCCGTTTGCCATCTCTGTTCCCTTTGCCCCGGTAGAGCCAGGACCTGTGTGTACGCACCAGCCAGGAACGATGACGATTGCGGCCAAGCTTTATCTGGGTGCAGATGCAGAGGTGGCAGTGCGCCTCCGATGGAATGGCCCAGTTCCCCCCGACGGTCGCCTTGATGTCAACGGGGACGCCAGCTATCAGGGTGTCGAGCGGTGCAGCTTTCGGGAGGCTGAAGGAACGCAGGACCTCATACTCCAGCTTCGCGCCCACGGATGCCCTCTCTCCAGGGTGCACCTCATGTGACTGGAGGTCGTAGCGGCCTGTCCTGGCACCGTCAAGCACGTAGTCGATCGCGTTTGCGATGGCTCCTGTGTAGAGCCCGGCGACATCATGCGTGGCCAGCCAGCTGAGGACGTCCTGCAGCTCGGAATCCTCAGCTGGCGCCTGCAGGATGTGCTCACCTGTGTTGGTGCCCGTGCAGAGATCCCCCGGCTCCTGGAGGACGAGGCGGCCCCGGCTCATCTGCCGCCGATGGTGCCGGACCCCTTGTGGCACTCCGCGTACGGCTTGCCCGAGGTGCACCAGCAGGGGGACGTGGGGGTCGGGGGCCAGGGGGTGGCCTTGCCGCGGGCGGCCAGGGTCGTGGCGTATTCGGCCAGGAGGGACGGGGAGGCCGGGGAGGTCTTCTCCGAAGCCGCGAAGGCCTCGTAGGAGGGGACGCTCGCCGTGACGATGCCCAGGTTGGTGGTGCCCGAGGCGGCCAGGGCGCGGAGAGAGGTTTCGATCTCCCTCAGGTGGGCCTCGTGCGACGGGTACTCGGAGGCCAGGGTCGGGTAGCTGGTCAGCAGCTCCGACAGTTCGCGCTGCGGCCAGTGCAGGATCGCCACCGGGAACGGCCGGGAGAGGGCCGCGCGGCGGTCGCCCAGTTCGGCGCGCAGGCGGGCGATCTCGGCGCGCAGGTCGGCCGGGTCGTCGGAGCCCAGGGCCCAGATGCGCTTCGGGTCGTGGAGCTCGTCGAGGGGGATCGGGCCGATGTGGCGGGTGTCCGCGACCATGTCCCAGTCGTCGTGCGGGCGCCCGAGCAGGCGGCGTACGCGGTGGCGGCCCGTGAGCAGGGCGGTGGTGGCCGGGGTCAGCGGGTCGTCGTCCGCGATGAGGAGGGTGGCCGCTTCGGTGAAGCAGTCGTGCGAGGCCTCCAACTCGTCGTGGGCCTCCAGGGCCTCCGCGATGACCTCCCACGGTGCCGGTTCCTTGGGCGAGGCGGCGCGGATGCCCGAGATGAGGGCGCGGGCCTCCGCCTCGTGACCGTACTCCCAGAGGTTCGCCGCCTGGAGGGCCTTGATCAGGTGGGGGTCGGACGGGGAGGAGGAGAGGAGTTGGTCGTACAGGGCACTCGCCCGGTCGCGTGCGTCGGCCAGTTCGAGGTGGGCCGCGGCCTGGAGGAGCAAGGGCTCCTGGTCCTCGGGGTAGCGGGTCGCCGTGCGGATGAGGCGCTCGGCTTCGGCGATGTGCTCGGCAGGCGTGTCGGGGCGCATGGTTCACACCGTACTGCCGCTGGTCAGTTGACGGGGGAGGACTTAGGGTGCCGCCGTGCGAGATCGCGTACCTGTGGTGGTGCAGGGGAGCGGCCGGCGGGGGCGCCGGGCCGGTCTCGCGGGGGTGCTGTGGGCGGGCGCCGAGCTGATCGTCACCGTGGGGGTGGTGGTCCTGTTGCTGGTGGTGCATCAGGTGTGGTGGACCAATCTGCAGGCCGCGGCCGCCGCGCAGGAGCAGGTCCGGGCCCTGGAGCGGGCCTGGGGTGAGGGTCCCGCCACCGGTTCCGGGGCGGGGGCGGCCGCGGCGGATTCCGGGGCCGGGGCCGATTCCGGGGCCGGTGGCGGTCCGGCTGCGGGGCCGGAGCCGAGCGGGCCGACGGATGCCGGCGCGGCGGCGGCGACCCGGGCCCCGCGGCCCGCCGCCGGGACTCCCGAGAGGGACCGGACGTACGCCGTGCTGCGCATCCCGCGCCTCGGGCTCGTCGTACCCGTCGCGCAGGGCGTCGACAAGCGGGCCGTCCTGGACAGGGGCTACGCCGGGCAGTACCCGGGGACCGCCGGGCCGGGGGAACGGGGGAACTTCGCACTGGCCGGGCACCGGAACACGCACGGGGAGCCGTTCCGGTACATCGACCGGCTGCGGGCGGGCGACGAGCTGATCGTCGACCTGCGCGGGCGCCGGTACACGTACGTGGTCGGGAAGATGCTGAGCGAGACCACCGAGCGGGACACCGGGGTGATCGCGTCCGTACCGCGCAGCGTGGTGAAACCGGGCCAGGGGTACAGCGAGCCCGGGGCGTACATCACGCTCACCACCTGCACGCCCGAGTACAGCTCGAAGTACCGGCTGGTGGTCTGGGGGACCCTACTCAAGTCTTCCTGACCTCGATACTTCCGGCCGATGGATATGTCGGGGGGCCCGGTTACCATCGATTTCGTACGAGGGTTCGTGCGCGGGAGTGGAGAGGGGGAGGTCCGTATGGCTCGGCAGCGACGCGACGGCCGCCTGCTGTCCTTCACCGTGTTCGCGCGGACCTCGCGCGCCCTTGCCGTGCTGCTCCCGCTCGTGCTGCTCGGGGGATTCCTCGGGCTGTTCGCCGGGGAGGGCGGGCTGGGCGCCGTGGTGGTCGCCCTCGCGGCCACCGTCGCCGTGGGGACCGCGGCCCTCGCCGCCGCCGCGCGGCTCGTGCGGCCCGTGCCGCCGCACCGAATACGCACCGCGATCCGTGATCGCGAGCAGCGCACGGCTTTCCTGCCGCAGCGTGATCCCGATGCCTCGGGCCGGTCGCGGCCCAGGGCGCCCGGCCGTCTCGTTCCGACGGCCGCGTAGGGGCGCGCAGTACTTCTCGCCTTCTGCTGACTGATCACTGTTGTCGCCCCTCGCGGGTCGTCACGCCGAAATGCATCTCTTTCGACGTTCGACGAGACCCTTCGGAGGGCCCGCGTGTCCGTTTTCACCCACCTTGTTGCCGAGCTGGGCCGGCTACTGGAGCCGGTACTGGCGCAGTCCGCGACCGCTGCCGCGATCGTGCTGTTCACCGTGCTCGTACGGCTCGCGCTGCACCCGCTGAGCCGGGCGGCCTTCCGCGGGGCGACTCCGGCGGCGGGGTGTCTGCCGGTGCTGCTGCAGCTGCCGGTGTTCTTCGTGATGTACCAGGCGTTCTCCTCCGCCGAGGTGGGCGGGAGGGTGAACGAGCTGCTCGGGCACCGGCTCTTCGCCGCGCCGCTGGGTGCCCGGTGGACGGAGGCGCTGGGCGAGGGCGGCCCGTTCGGGGCGCAGGGGCTGGTGTTCCTCGGGCTGTTCGGGGCGATCGCGGTGGTGGCGGCGTGGAGCGCGGTGCGGGGGCGCCGGACGGCCGCCTCGGTGGCGGCGGCCGCTGCCACGGCCGCTGCGCCGAGGAAGCCGGCCGGCCGGGTCGCCCCCGCCCCCAGGGCGAATGCGGGGGCCAAGGCGGGGGCCAAGGCGGGGGCCAAGGCGGGGGCCAAGGCGGGGGCCAAGGCCGGGGTCGGGGTCGGGGGCGGGGTCATGGCCGAGGTGAGCGCCGAGCAGCAGGAGGTCATGCGCAAGCTGGGCGGCGTACTGCCCCTGCTCTCGTTCGGGACGCTGATCACGGCCGCCGTGGTGCCGCTGGCCGCGGGGCTCTACCTGCTGACCACCACCGCGTGGTCGGTGGCGGAGCGCGCCTGGCTCCAGTACCGCAAGGAGCGGGCGGAACAGTCGGCAGAGCAGTCGGCGGAGCTGTCGGCGGATGGAGGCAGGCGTTCCAGTCTGTGAACAGGGTCTTGCGGATTGGGTGGGCATCTTGGAGGATCAACCAATCCTCCGATGGCCGCAACCCATCGGCCGGCCCTGGGCACGCCCCCGGGCCGACCACCCACGACCACGGGAGAATGCCCATGAAGCTGCTGCGTGTCGGACCCGTAGGGTCGGAGCGCCCCGCGCTGCTCGACCGGGACGGGACCCTGCGTGACCTGTCCGGCCTGATCACGGATGTGGACGGCGGCCTGCTGGCCGACGACTCCGTGCTGACCCGGGTACGGGACGCGGCCGAGTCCGGTGAGCTTCCGGTCCTGCACGCCGAAGGCCTGCGCATCGGGGCCCCGGTCGGCCGCATCGGCAAGGTCGTGGGCATCGGCCTGAACTACTTCGGCCACGCGGCCGAGATCGGCGCGGAGCCGCCGGCCGAGCCGATCCTGTTCCTGAAGGCCCCGGACACCGTGGTCGGCCCCGACGACACCGTGCTCATCCCGCGCGGCAGCGTGAAGACCGACTGGGAGGCCGAGCTCGGCGTCGTCATCGGCAGCACCGCCCGCTACCTTGACTCCGCCGAGCAGGGCCTCGGGCACGTCGGCGGGTACGTGCTGGTCAACGACGTATCGGAGCGCGAGTTCCAGATCGAGCGCGGCGGCACGTGGGACAAGGGCAAGAACTGCGAGACCTTCACCCCGCTCGGCCCCTGGCTGCTCACCGCCGACGAGGTCCCGGACCCGCAGGCCCTGGACGTGAAACTGTGGGTCAACGGTGAGCTCAGGCAGGACGGCAACACTTCGGACCAGATCTTCCCGGTCGGCGAGGTCGTCCGGTACCTGAGCCACTTCATGACGCTGTACCCGGGCGACGTCATCGTCACCGGTACGCCGGCCGGCGTGGCCATGGGCCAGCCGGAGCCGAAGCCCTACCTGCGGGCCGGCGATGTCGTGGAGGTGGAGATCGAGGGTCTCGGCCGCCAGCGTCAGGAGTTCAAGGGCGCGTAGCCGGACGTGTGACCGCACGCGTAACCGCAACGCGTCACCGCACGCGTATCCGGATGTCGAAGAGGTGGGGCCGCATCGGCGGCTCCACCCCTTCGACGT